>JASLKB010000210.1 GCA_030747775.1 Acidimicrobiales bacterium
CCGCCGTCTTGACCGCCCTCTCCTTGATGAACGCCTTCGTCAAGGATGTTCCGTACGAACTCGGCACCAGCTCTCGTGGCTTGGCTCAAGCCATGTTGCTCACCGACGCCTACGTGCTCTCCGGTGTCATCATCGGCGCCATGTTGCCGTTCCTCTTCGCCGCCCTCACCATGCTTTCCGTGCGTAAGGCTGCCGGTGCCATCATCGTTGAAGTCCAACGCCAATTCCGCGACATCCCGGGTCTCCTCGAAGGCAAGGAAGGTGTCGTCTGCGATCACATGGCGTGCGTCACCATGTGCACGAAGGCGTCCATCGACGAAATGTTGCTCCCGGGTATCCTCGCCGTCATGACCCCGATCTCCGTCGGTTTGCTCATCGGCGCCAAGTGCCTCGGTGGTCTCCTCGCCGGTTCCATCGCGTCTGGTTTCATGCTCGCCGTCATGATGTCCAACGCCGGTGGTGCTTGGGACAACTCCAAGAAGTACATCGAAAACGAAAAGGTTTACGGTGGCAAGAAGTCTGAAACGCACAAAGCGTGCGTCGTCGGCGACACTGTCGGTGATCCTTTCAAGGACACCTCTGGCCCGGCCTTGAACATTCTCATCAAGCTCATGACCATCTTCTCCTTGACCATGGCCCCGGTCTTCCGCTCCGATTGGAAGACGTACTGGTACGGTCTCATTGTCCTCGGCGTCGAAATCATCATGGTCGGCGTCGCGTACTGGCACGTGTGGGTCGTCAACGGCGAGAAGTGCGTCCCGCCGGAAGAGGAAAAGTAAACAACGATGTTCACTTCTCCGAGAGCGTCTAACTTAATAATATTACGTTGGCGTATAACTGATTTGTCGGTAGTCACCGAAAGGTGTCCATTATTAATCAATCACAAAAACTACACCTACTGGTTTCCCGCCCCGCCGTCGTTCCATCCGCGAATCCACTCCCTCCCATGCGCC
>JASLKB010000211.1 GCA_030747775.1 Acidimicrobiales bacterium
CCATCAACCCGGGCGGCTCGAACCAGGCGGGCGTGGTCGTCAAGTTCGACCCGGCCGGCAACTACGAGTGGCACGGTGTCATCCGCACGCCCAACGGTTCGGTCAACAGCTGCGTCCTCGGCGACGACGGCAGCGCGTACGCCACAGGGTACTTCCGGTCCCATGCGTGGGTTGTGAGCAGCAGCCAGACGGTCACCACCGGCATGGGCAACAACAACGACAACGCCTTCGTGGCCAAGTTCGCCCCCGACGGAACCGGCGAGTGGATCCGTTCGCCGAAGAGGAAGGGCGGCAACCCCGGCGATGGCGCCCGCAGCTACGGCTACGGCATCGACGTCGACGCGGCAGGCAACGTCTACGTCACCGGGCAGTTCAGGAAGCACGTCGACCTGAACCTCGACGCCGGCGTCACGGAATACCACAACGCCGGAAGCAAGTACGACACCTACTTCATCAAGCTCGACACGGACGGCAACACCCTGTGGTCCCATTCCTGGGGCGGCGTCAACGACACGGTCGGCCGTGCGGTGGTCGTCGACAACGCCGGCGACATCGTCGTCGGTGGCTGGACCAACCCGATAGCGATGGACCTCGACCCGGATCCCGTCGAGGTGGTATCTGCCGGCGGTACGTCGGGAAACGACTCCAACAAGCAGATGTGGCTGTCGAAGTTCAAGAACGACGGCGACCTCTCCTGGGGACACTCCTTCGGCTCAGGCAAGAAGGACATGATCTACGGCCTCACCGTCGACGTGGACGACAACATCTACGTCGTCGGACAGACGGGTGACTCGGGCAACCAGGCTTCCGGTGGCAACTGGCAGACCAACCCGGCACTTCCGGACATCCAAGTCACAGGCCTGCTCCACGGAGACGGCGTCGTGGCCAAGCTCAACCCGGTAGGCGACACCCAGTGGGTGTCGGTCTTCGGTGGTGG
>JASLKB010000212.1 GCA_030747775.1 Acidimicrobiales bacterium
CATCCACAGCAGCGTCGACGCGACCAGCGCTGCTGTTACGACAACCCGTCGCACACGCGCCGCTACAACGGGTTGCCGCACAAGGCCAACTTTCACACCCCGGAGGTTACGGAAACCGTTAGGGGTACGCACAGATGAGCGGTGGCAGACGGTGGGCTGGTTGGGTGGGCGGGATTTCTACCCTCTACTTCTTCTTCTCGACCCATAGCCAGCCGCGCAGGAAGCCACGAGGCTGACACCCCCTGACATTCTCAGGCCGCGTACAGGCCGCGAGACGTCGCGAAACAACGCGAACCAGCGCGAACCAGTGATCAACTAGAAAGGCAGGCCAGAGGCGGTTTCCGGGTGTTTGCGCAGGTCAGCGGTTTGGGGTGCATCGATCTGGGGGACCGAAGGTCGGGAGTTCAAATCTCGGCAGCCCGACAACAAGAATCGCAGGTCAGGCATCGAGTCGAGCCTCGATCCAGGCAGCCTGTCGGTCGGCGTGTGCGGTGGCCATCGCCGAGGGCAACAGGGTGAACCCGTGGGGTGCATCGGGGTACACGGCGAGGTCCACCGGGGAGTCGGTGGCGGCCATCCGGGCGGCTAGTAGGAGCGAGTCGTCGAGCAGGTGGTCACCCGTGCCCACCGATATGAGAGTGGACGGCAGGCCGGTCAGATCGGCGTTGACCGGTGAGATGTCGGGGAGGCGTCGATCCTCGGACCCCATGCCGGGAGTGAACAGGTCGACCATGAGGCGGCAGAATCGGGGGGAGAGGAGGTCGGGTCCGCCGTCGTTGCCGAACTGGCTAGGTGTGCCGTTGGCATCGAACACGCCGAAGACAAGGTTCAGCCCCTGGACGCGGTCGATGGCCGCGAGGCGGTCGCGCAGTCGGAGTGCGGTGACCAGGGCGAGGTGGGCGCCGGCCGACTCGCC
>JASLKB010000213.1 GCA_030747775.1 Acidimicrobiales bacterium
CAGAATTATTTTTTATCTTATATTTCACTATTCTCCTTAAAGTTTGGGTGACCGACGGGATTTGAACCCGCGACCTCCTGGACCACAACCAGGCGCTCTAACCAGACTGAGCTACGATCACCACGTCTGCGCTCTCGATAGGACTCGAACCTATAACCTACAGATTAGAAGTCTGTTGCTCTATCCGTTTGAGCTACGAGAGCCTTGAGCGGGTGAAGGGAATCGAACCCTCGTAGCCAGCTTGGAAGGCTGGAGCTTTACCACTAAGCTACACCCGCGTGCGTCGGGCTGGTGAGATTCGAACTCACGACCTCCTGGTCCCAAACCAGGCGCTCTAGCCAAGCTGAGCCACAGCCCGCACGTCTAATTATTGTTCCATGATACTGGTTTTATGGAAACAATAAATCAAAAAAATTATAGTTAACTAATATTACATAGGTTACTCTGTATAAAAGGGTCGCTAGCTCAACTGGTAGAGCATCGGACTCTTAATCCGCAGGTTCGGGGTTCAAGTCCCCGGCGACCCACGCGACATTTTAGCGGATGTGGCGGAACTGGTAGACGCGCTAGATTTAGGATCTAGTGAGCTTTGCTCGTGGAGGTTCGAGTCCTCTCATCCGCACTGAGTTTATTTAATTTCTACTACTAATTCTGTAGATGTAGCAGTTGCATATAAAGTTCCATTACTATCAGTCAACTTACCGCTTACAAAAATTACTCTTCTACCTAGTTTCTCTATTTTCCCTTTGGCAAACATATCCCCTGTATCTAAAGATATTCCTCTTAAATAACTTACTTTTATTTCAGCAGTCATAGTGCCATAACCTTTATCTAAAGCACAATTAGCAGTAATACTGTTACAGGAATCTAATAACGTTGCAGCAAAACCTCCATG
>JASLKB010000214.1 GCA_030747775.1 Acidimicrobiales bacterium
CGGGTCGCCACCGAGGTCCCCACCAAGAACGTGCCGGCCAGGGAGAGATTACGCACCAGGAGATGGGTACTTACGGCGAGCATCCGTCCGATAGAGCCCAGATCGGGTGCTATCGAGGCGTGTCGACGGACCACGTCACGACCAATCCACCCCAGGTAACAGGTAGCACCCGTCCATTGGGCCACCACGGTGGCCGCTGCCGAGGCACCGATTCCATAGTCCATGCCGACGATCAGCACTAGTTCGAGACCCAGATTCAAGATGGCGGTGCCCACGGCCACCTGGAGTGGCCGAATGGTGTCCTTGCGGCCCCGTAGGTAGCCGACCCCGGCCAGCATCATCAGCATCGCGGGTGCGCCCAGCAGGCTGACCCGGAGATAGGTGGCAGCCTGGTCTGCCACGGCGCCGGTGGCGCCTAGTCCGGACACGATGCCGTCGGTTGTCACGATGCCGACCACGGCCAACGCCACGCCGAGGGCAGCGGCCAGCCACAGGCCCTGAATGGCCTGGTCGGTCGCCCGACGGCTCTCGCCGGCACCGGTCAGGCGGGCCACGGCGGCGGTGGTGCCGTAGGCCAAGAAGACGCAGAGGCCGTAGCCGAATAGCAGGGCTCCGGATGCCACGCCCAGGCCGGCCAGCGGGTCGGTACCCAGGCGGCCGACTACCGCAGTGTCGGCCAACACGTACAGCGGTTCGGCGAGCAGGGCTCCAAGGGCCGGGACGGCGAGGGCAAGGAGTTCCCGTCCGTCATCTGAGAGGCGCGATCGCACTCCCAGACACTAGGTGGCAGGCCCCGGCGGTGGCCTAGCCTGCATGTTCATGACGGATGCCACCCACGGGGGGATGAAACCCCGCAGCCATGAGGTCACCGACGGTCCGAATCGGGCGCCAGC
>JASLKB010000215.1 GCA_030747775.1 Acidimicrobiales bacterium
TGAACCGTGCCGCTCTGGCCACCGGTTCGACTGTGGTGTGGTTGCGGACTCAGCTCGAGACCCTGGCCGATCGGGTGGGTGATGGAGGTGGGCGGCCGCTTTTGGAGGGGCTTGACGCAATCGCGGTGCTTCGGGACTTGGCCGAGGATCGCCATCCGGTCTACGAGTGGGCCGCCAACGTCATTGTCGATACCGACGGGCTTACGGTCGGCGAAGTGGCCGACGCCGTGCTTAAGGCATTGATGGATGCCGGTTTGATCCGTCCCGAGGTGCTGGCCGGTTCGACAGTCGACGGAGCGGGTGGCCGGTCGTGATTGAAGTCTCGGTAATGCTTCCAGGGGGAAGGTCCTATCCGGTGGTGGTGGGACGCAACGTGGCCGTTGATCTGCCCGATTACCTTTCAGAGACCGGTCTGCAGCCGCGACGAGCAGCGGTTGTCACCCAGGAGGGCATCCCCATGTCGGTCGACCCCGGCTTCGAGCATCGGGTCTTCACCATTCCGGACGGCGAGGCGGCAAAGACGCTCTCGACGATCGAGAGCCTCTGCCGGTCGTTCGCCGAGTGGGGGCTTACCCGGGGAGACGTAGTTGTCGGTGTGGGTGGCGGGGTGGTCACTGATGTGGCCGGATTTGCCGCCGCGTCGTTCCATCGGGGGGTGCCCGTGGTGCACGTGGCGACCACGCTGTTGGCCCAGGTCGATGCGGCGATCGGCGGCAAGACCGGGGTGAATCTGCCTGAGGGCAAGAATCTGGTGGGAGCGTTCTGGCAGCCGGCTCTGGTGTTGTGTGATACGGCAGCACTTGAGACGTTGCCTGAGCGGGAGTTGCGCTGCGGGCTGGGCGAGATGGCTAAGTACCACTTCCTAGGCGGTCG
>JASLKB010000216.1 GCA_030747775.1 Acidimicrobiales bacterium
TCTTTTTCTAGATTTAGTATTGAAACTGTTTCAGATAAACCATCTGAAACAACAACTGTTGGCCGGCGTAAACTAATTGCTTTTTTAACCGCTTCTAGTTGTGTGCCTCTAGGTGATGCCACTATTACTAAATCGGCATCCATATTTTGCGAAAATGGAAAATGTTCTACTTCAACACGATTACCAAGAGTCTTTGAAGCTAACCCCAGTTTTTCGGGTGATGTATCTCTCAAAATTATTTTGTCAACAGTGTTTGATGATAAAAGTTGCTGAGCGACCTTAGTTCCTACAGCTCCAGCTCCTATGACCAGTGCTTGCACTAGTCATTACCAAATTTAGAAACTTTTTTCCACCCACCTGTTTTTTTTTCAACACCAGGTTCTTTCTGAAAACTAAGAGCACCAGCAACTGCAGCCGCAGTCATTATTGCTGCTAAAGCCCGTCTTAATTTATTCATAACGTGGGCCCAGCTGGAATTGAACCAGCGACCTCACCCTTATCAGGGGTGCGCTCTAACCGGACTGAGCTATGGGCCCTTTAATTAAATGCAAATCTTAAGTGTTTAACTTTAAGAGTTAAAAACTATGTTGCGATTATGTTGGTGGATTTTTTTCCCCTTCATAAACATTGTCATCTGATTTAAGTTTTCTTTTACGAACTGCTGTTTCTTCTTCAATCATTGTGAATCTAACCCCACCAGTAAGATCGCTTATCAAATTGAACAACACAACCAGAACAACTGTTATAGCTGTACCACCAACTACCAAAATAAGTCCACCTAAAAATAGAATCCTTAAGATTTGTTCAGAATCAAATTCAAACACCTCAAGTGCAAACAAGTCTTCAATAAAAGACTCGACTTTTTG
>JASLKB010000217.1 GCA_030747775.1 Acidimicrobiales bacterium
GTTTAGGTGGAGCAGGCCAAAATATCATCACTAGTACACCTATAAGAGCGCCGATCCAAACCACTGATAAAACAAAGGTTGCGTGAGAACGAGGCAGCATCAGCCAAGAGATAGGGGTGTACGTTGCTGCTATTGCTACAAAGATCATGGCATGATCAACGCGTCGCCAAAGACTATGTGCTTGGCGACTCCATGTGTGGCCATGGTAGAAGGAACTTATTCCAAAGAGACCAATAATTGAGATTGAGTAAAGCGAAGCTAAAAATTTTGCTTCTTGTGCGCTAATGATCAGAATTGGGCAAAGAACTATGGCTGCTACGAAAGCTAAACGATGGGACCATCCTCGTAGAGCAGGTTTTTCTGCTAAATGCATAGGAGGATAAGACATATAATCAGTTTCTAAGAAGATTGTTTGTGGAGCTGGCGGGAATCGAACCCGCGACCCCCTGCTTGCAAAGCAGGTGCTCTAGCCAACTGAGCTACAGCCCCAAGCCCCTATAGCGTACGCGAAGTACCGCCATGCCACTACGAGATAGAGAAATCTATTTTGAAGATTTAAATAGGTCGACCAAACGGCAACTCAGGACACCAAGTAGATAAATAGGATTCGGCTTTATAACAAGCACCAAGAACTGGGCCTTCTGGATGATTCAAAATTTCATTAATTAACGATTCCATGAGCGAATTCACGTTGTCTCCCATGAGATCACCAGCAACGGTGATGAAGTCCGGTAAAACAATTATTTCTTTAGTTACACAGTGGGCTAAACCTCGTGTAGTCACGGCAAGGCGAGTAGTAGGAACAATAACTTTCGCTTGGATATTTGGAACTATTTCATGGCCAAGAACGCGCATAGCTTTTCC
>JASLKB010000218.1 GCA_030747775.1 Acidimicrobiales bacterium
TTCTTTGAAAACAAGAGGTAACTAAAATAACATACTGAAAATTTTTTTCGGAGGGATCGCATAGTCTGGCCTAGTGCGCACGCTTGGAAAGCGTGTAAGGGTTTATCCCCTTCGAGGGTTCGAATCCCTCTCCCTCCGCAAAAAATAATACCTTTTAGGAGGGATGGCCGAGCGGACGAAGGCGATAGTCTTGAAAACTATTGTATGTATTCCATACCGTGGGTTCGAATCCCACTCCCTCCGCAAACTTGGAGAGGTGGCTGAGTGGTCTAAAGCGCTCGCCTGCTAAGCGAGTGGGGGATGAAAATCCCCTCGAGGGTTCAAATCCCTCCCTCTCCGCCAAGCGCCTGTAGCTTAACTGGATAGAGCATCTGACTACGGATCAGAAGGTTGGGGGTTCGACTCCCTCCGGGCGCGCTTTTATTACTAGTAGCTCCAAAGAGGTTCTTCTAGATTCCAGTCTGGTGAATTTCCCCATTTATTCAAATATGTAACTTCATCAACAGGATTTCTTTCAGCTACTCCCCATTTACCTAATGGATATCCTGCAGTTACAACTGCATTAAGAGTCCAGCCTTTATCTTCTGGAACCCCGAGTATCTCAAAAGCTTCTTTTTGTTTAAAAGACATGACGGTTGTTAAACAAGTCCCTATACCATGTGCTCTTCCAGCTAACATTAAACTCCAAATAGCAGGAAATATTGATGAACCAGTAGGATCATTTCTGGAAAAAACAAGAAAATGTGCAGGAACTTTATGAAAATTTTCTGCTAACCATCCTGCAGACTTACTTATTCGTATAACCTGATTAGCTTTTTTATCATCTCCAACCTCTGAGGCACCAAGATC
>JASLKB010000219.1:0-263 GCA_030747775.1 Acidimicrobiales bacterium
CTCCAAGTTTCTGCCTTACTTCTTGATCTCTCACGACAATCACATGAGCGCCTTGACGATTACCTCCTGAGGGAGCGAAGCGAGCAAGTTCTAATATCCGATACAAAGTTTCGTCCGTAACAGGATCATCTGTGAATTCCCTGCATGCGACAGTTGTCCTAATAACTTCTTCTAACTCCATAGAAACAAGATAAATCGTAGTCAATGATTTAAAAGTGGGCCGGGTGGGGATCGAACCCACGACCGAGCGATTATGAGTCGCT
>JASLKB010000219.1:273-809 GCA_030747775.1 Acidimicrobiales bacterium
CATTTAGGTATTTCTCTTCCGTAAAAACTCACCTGTAGCGCATTTCCTTCATTGACCCTAGTGCTTCAACCATTGCATTCTAAAGGAACATCCAGATCTTATACAGAAGCCAACATTGATGCTATTGGTGGGCCGGGTGGGGATCGAACCCACGACCGAGCGATTATGAGTCGCTTGCTCTAACCACTGAGCTACCGGCCCAACGGCATTCTCGCAGACTTAAGATAAAAACCAACCATCCTGATTCAAGAATGGAAAATAAGAGCCGTTCTTAAATACTCAGCACTTCCTTCTAAATCAAGTAAAATTCTTGTAACTAATACTTGGAGGGAACCAATGTCAACTTATACCTGTGATGCTTGTGGAATGTCAGTAAACGCTAGTTGCGGCTGCTGTGATGAACCTTTAGTGAATGGAATCCTCACTAAAGACGATGGTTCTACTGTCCAAGTATCAATGTGCGTAAACGACGAGAGTAAAAAAATCAAGTCACCAATGTGTTGTGGCTCTGACATGAGTTGCTCTATTGGTTAATT
>JASLKB010000021.1 GCA_030747775.1 Acidimicrobiales bacterium
CCACCCCGGTGCCTCAGGCCACCAAGGTCAACAGCGAGTGGGAGAATACCCCTCGCAATGCCCCTTGCCCCTGTGGTTCGGGGCGCAAGTACAAGCAGTGCCACGGAGCCTGATATGCAGGACTTCACTCAAGAACTAACAGCGCTCCGCAACCGCCTCGACGAGGCCACTGGCTATCTTCGAATTGCTGAACAGGAGGAGCGTCGGACGGCCCTCGAGGTCGAGATGGCCGACCCTGAGCTTTGGAACGACCAGGATCGTGGCCGGCGAGTCCAGAAGGACCTCGCGGCCGTGATCGAGGACCTGGACCTACATGCCGATCTGGCAGAGGGGATCGAGGACGCCGAGACCCTCGTAGAGATGGCCGTTGAGGCCGGAGACGACGGCCTTGAGTCGGAGATCGGCGAAGTGGTGGAATCGTTGTCCGGTCGGTTCGACGACCTCGAACTGCGTTCGCTATTCAGCGGCCAGTACGACGAGGGTGACGCTGTCTGTCACGTACAGTCCGGGGCCGGTGGGACCGACGCTCAGGACTGGGCCGAGATCCTCCTGCGCATGTACACCAGGTGGGCTGACCGCCGGGGGTTTCAACTTCAGGTCGAGTCCGTTTCGGAAGGCACGGAGGCCGGTATCAGCTCGGTCGAGTTCGTGGTCCGCGGTCGCTATGCCTTCGGACTGCTGCAGGCCGAACGGGGCGTCCACCGCCTAGTGCGGATCTCCCCGTTCAATAAGGAGGCCAAGCGCCAGACGGCCTTCGCCTCATTACAGGTCGTCCCGTTCTTTGACGAGATGGTCGACGAGGTCGACATCGATGAAAGCGACCTTCGGATCGACACCTACCGGTCCTCGGGCGCCGGCGGTCAGCACGTCAACGTGACCGACTCGGCGGTACGTATCACCCACCTCCCGACCGGCATCGTGACGTCCTGCCAGAACGAGCGCAGCCAGCACCAGAATAAGGACAAGGCCATGCAGATGCTGGCCGCTCGCTTGTTGGACCTTGAACGCCAGAAGCGCGACGCCGAGATCGCCTCCATCGGTGGCGAGAAGCTGGTCGTTGATTTCGGCAGCCAGATCCGGTCCTACGTTCTTCAGCCCTATCAGATGGTCAAGGACCTGCGGACCGAGCACGAGGTGGGTGATGTGGCCAGCGTGCTGGACGGCGACCTAGACGGCTTCATGGAGTCGTACCTCCGCTGGTCCCGTTCCAACGCCAATTCCTGAGCTATCACCTGCCTCGGGACGGGTGACTGACCCGATCGGCGGTAGTGCCTCTGGTACCGTGCCCGCCGTGCCGATCCGACCGATCCGACCCGCCGTGGCCCGGCCGGAGGATGCTCGATGATCCGACTGGAGAGTGTCTCTAAGGTCTACAAGGGCGATGTGGTGGCGTTGAAGAACGCGTCGGCAGAGATCCAGCGGGGCGAGTTCGTCTTCCTTGTGGGGCCATCCGGATCGGGCAAGTCGACCTTCATTCGTCTGCTGAATCGTGAGGAGGTGGCCGACGAGGGCAGGCTCACGGTTGCTGGCAAGGACGTTGGCGAGATGAGCAGCTGGCGAGTGCCGTACCTGCGACGCCAAATCGGTTACATCTTCCAGGACTACAAGCTCCTACCTAAGAAGACGGTGTACGAGAACGTGGCCTTCGGGCTCGAGGTCATTGGGCGACCCCGCCAGGTCATCCGTACCCAGGTGCCGGCCATACTCGAGTTGGTGGGCCTGAGCCGTAAGGCCGACCGCCTTCCCGATGAACTGTCCGGTGGCGAACAGCAGCGGGTGTCTATTGCTCGGGCGTTCGTGAACCGTCCGCTGATCCTGCTGGCCGACGAGCCGACTGGAAACCTGGACCCAGCGACCTCGGTTGGCATCATGCGTCTCCTGGACCGCATCAATCGCAGTGGAACCACCGTGGTGATGGCCACCCATGACCGGAGCATCGTGGACACGATGCGTCGTCGGGTCATTGAACTGGACCGGGGCGTGATCAGGCGTGATGAGTCCCAGGGCGTGTACGAGTGAGTGCTGTCGTGATTATGGGACGGGCGGCCTGACGTGCTGTCCCGACTCTGGTATTACGTCCGAGAGACCTTTGTCAGCCTCTGGAGGAACCTCAGCCTGACGGTGGCCGCCATCCTGACGGTGGCCATCTCGTTATCGCTGGTCGGCGCCTCTCTCCTTATCCGCGAGGGGGCTGATCGGGCTACGGCCCAGTTCCAGGAGGGCGTGGAGTTCATTGTTTTCATGAGGGCCGATGCCTCCGCCGACCAGGACGGCGCCATCCGTGATGTGTTGGATAACAGCCCGGCCATTTTGGGCTACACATACGTGGACAAGGCGGCGGCCTACACCGAGTTTCAGGAACTGTTCTCCGATAAGCCCGAGTTGGTGGAGAGCGTGACGGCTGAGGTAATGCCACCTTCGTACCGGATCGTGCCTGCCAATCCAGACTCCGGGAACGTGGCCGAGATTGCCCGGCAGTTCGGCGAACAGCCGGGTGTAAAGGAGGTGGCCACGGCCACCGATGCCATCCGACAGATCGAGGACTTCTCCAACCGGGTCAGCCAGGCACTGCTGGTGGCGGCCGTAGTGCTGGTCGGGGTGTCGGCCCTGCTCATCTTGAACACGGTGTTCACCGCTATTGGTGCCCGACGCCAGGAGATCGAGGTGATGAAACTGGTCGGGGCGACCAACTGGTTTATCAGGATCCCGTTCATGTTGGAAGGAACCATCCACGGTTTGATCGGTGCCGCGCTGGCCGTGCCGGCATTGTTCGTGGTGGATGACCAGGTGTTGGCTTACTTTCAGGAATCCGACGCCGTGCCCCTGTTCCGGGGATTCGCGGTTCCTGAGGGATTTGTCTGGGACACCAGCATCTGGCTACTGGCCATTGGTGGTGTGGTGGGGATGATCGGCTCAGCGGTGGCTGTGACCCGTTACATGGACGTCTGACCTGTGGGGGAGGGCCCACCGGGGCCGGGCTGGGTCCGGGTGGCCGATGCCGTCCCTCCGGCTGGCGGGATCGTTGAGTCAAGGATGGAACGACAGGATCGGACCGAGGACTTGGTGGTGTGGACCACAGCATCGGGGGTGCCCTGCGTGTCGGAAGCCCGCTGCCCCCATCAGTGGTCCCACCTGGCCTACGAGGGGACAGTCGATGGTGAGGAACTGGTCTGCATGACCCACTTCTGGCGATTCGGGGTGGACGGCGAGGGTTGGAAGCAGAACGTGAACGGGCGTCGGGACCGGAAGGGCGACCTCGAGGTGCTGCCGTGCGTGGAATATGACGGCGGTGTCTGGGTGCATTCAACTGACTGAGTTCGATGACGTTGCCGGAGTGCTTCCGGCGTTGCCTCCAGGGGTCGACATCTGAGAGGTTGGCCGTTCGGCGAAGGCTACGGAGGATCCACATGGGTATCGACGGCGATCTGCTGAAGCGCTACACCATGGCCACCTGGGGCTACAAGCAGGGTGAGATGGTCGGCTTGATGATCCATTTAGGGGTTCGACTTGGGCTCTACCAGGCGTTGGATGGGGCCGGGCCGGTCACTTCCGGAGACCTAGCGGCGATTACCGGGCTCCACGAACGGTGGTTGCGGGAGTGGTTGCGCGCACAGGGGGCTGCCGAACTGCTGGTAACTGAGGATGGCGAGACGTTCGAGTTGGAGCGGGAGGCCGCCATGGTGCTGGCCCGGAAGGACACGCCAACGTACGCGGCTGGCGTGTTTACCCATATCCGAGACCCACGGGTGGCCGATGGCCTGGCTGAGGCGTTCGAGACCGGACTGGGCCTGACATACGACGGGCAGGGCGCGGGATCCGAACAGCATGTGGAGGCCATGTTGGCTCCCATGGCCCGGGCCCTCCTAGTGCCCTCGGTGATCCCGGCGCTGGACGGTGTAGTGGATCGCCTATTGGCTGGCGCCAAGGTGGTTGATGTGGGCTGCGGGACCGGCCTGGCAATCGAACTACTGGCGGCTGCATGGCCCAATTGCAACTTTGAGGGCTATGACGTGTCTGAGCGGGCGGTATCGGTGGCCCTGGACCGGTTCGATGGCGTCGAAAACGTGACCATCCACCTAGCCGGCGGAGAGGACGTGCCCCCCACGGCCGACGTGGACCTGATGATGACCCTCGACTGCTTGCATGACATGCCCCGACCCGACCTGGCCATGGGGGCCATCCGGCAGGCCATCGCCCCTGATGGGACGTGGCTGGTTAAGGAGATCAAGTCGTCACCAGATTGGTCTCGAAACCTCAAGAATCCGATGCTGGCCATGATGTATTCGACGTCGGTGGCGTCGTGCATGTCGTCGGCCATGTCCAGCGCTGACGGGCTGGGGCTCGGGACACTCGGCATGAACCCGGCGGTGCTGGAGTCGATGGTGACCGAAGCGGGCTTCAGCCGCTTTACCATGCATGATCTCGACGACCCGACCAACCTCTACTACGAGGTCCGTCCCTAGGAACAGACGGTACGCATGCAGTAGTACCGGTTTCGCGTATTCGCAGATCAGACCCGAAAACCGTCCCGGACCGTTCGCATACGCCAGCTAAGAGGTCTGCCCAGAAGTCAGATCGTGTACATCTAATAGCATCCTTCCTTCACAACAAATGGAGGAAATCATGTCCTACACCTACTTGAACGTGAGCGACATTGGTCCAAGGTTCAGAGACGCACCAGTTGGCACCGAGGAGGGTGACGCTGCCATGGCCGAGTTGTTCGCGATTTATACGGACTGTGGAGTGGAGGCTGTCTCGACGGGCTGGTCGGGGGCGCTAGGAAAGATCATCAGCATCCAGACTGCACCGGACGTTGAAAGTGCCACGCGGTGTCAGGTAGCCCTGACCAATGCTGGTCTAGTCGAGGGCCTACTCACGGGCCCCTACACGTCGTTGGAAGACCTGATCGCAATGCAGCTGTAGAACCCGAGCAGATTGGGGGACGGCCTCATAGGTCGTCCCATTAATCAGTGTTTTGGAGGCGGTGGGCGTCGGTAGAGCCAATAACCAGTACGACGTCGGCGGCTAGCACCCGATCGACGGTTGAAGGCGCCACGAAGTCGATCAACTCGGGCATCGGTACCTCGTCGGCGGGCAGGGAAAGTGTCGCGCCGACCGCTCTGGCGTCGCCCAAGAATCCCTCCCGGTAGTAGATCGTCGACAACGAGGCCCTGTAGGCGTTGCCGGGCGAGGTTGTTTGATAGCCGTCCGACCCGAGGAGTCGGGTGACCTTCCCTGCCAATCCACCCACATTGGAGCCATTGGCCACGAAGACGGTCACCTGATTGGGGGGTCTGCTGAACGGGCCGTCCGGCGGCACCGGCACACCGGCCCGATCCAGTACCACTGGTGGGCCGTCAGGCACCAGGCAACCCTCCGACGCTCCGAAGCCGACACCGTGTGCGCATGGATGCTCGTATCGGTGAGCCTGCACGGTTCGCCACCGGCGACCGTCGACGGTGGTGGGGCGCATGTCTGGCACGTCGACCGGTCCCACATTGGCCAGCGCAACCTGCAGGGCGAGTCGGGACGGATCGGGCCCGGCTGCCTCAGCAGCGCGCGCCACCCACCGTACGAGGCTGCATGCCTCCACTACCGTCCGATGGACGTCGTCCGTGGTGCTTTCGATGGTGGGTACAGCGACGCCCTCGGCCATCGCCCACGTCTCGGCGCAGAGGCGATCGAATGGCCGTCGTTCAGCGCTGTCGAGCCGTTGGGAACCGGTTGCCGAGCCGTCGACCACGAGAGCCCCGTCGTAGTAGGCGCCAGCGATCGAGCCGCCGAACTCTGCGACCCGTGACGCCACTGCGTCCAGGCCCTGTCCGTCCAGGCCCGACAGAACGAACTGTGGGCGGGGCATCTCCTGTTCCAACATCTCCAGGACCAGCCAGGGCAGCGTCGTCATGTCGACCAGCGGAACAACGACGTCGATGCCGTCGTCGATCATGGCAGCGACAGCAGTGTCGAGGCCTACCTGACACGTGGTCGTGCCTTCGCATCCGATCTGGTACCGGGTCGCTGTTAGTTCGATCGCGGCTAATGCGTGTTCGATCGCGGCCATGAGATCGTCGGACCGTTGAGGCGCATCTGGCACGACCACCCCGATGGTTGCTCCGCCAAGGAGTCCGCGATCCATGGCGGCCCCCAAGGCCAGACTCAGGCCAGTTCGGTCACCGACCTCGATGGAGTGAAGCAGGCCCCGCCCCCGGATCAGGTCGAGGTCGGAGATGCCGCGTACGGCTAGGTGGGAGACCCGATGGCGCTGGGTGAGACAGCCTGCGGTGGTTCCGGGGATCGGGGTGGCGGCTAGGACCACGGCGGCCTCGTGGGTCTCGACGGCTTCCAGGCAGGCTGCTTCGCGCAGGGTGTCGATGTCGAGGTTCCCCCCACCCAGAGCCGAGACCTCGGTGGTGCGCAGATCCAAGGTCCGTCCATGAATGCCGCCGCACATGGTGTTCACGAGGTCCACGAAGGTGGCGACCATGGTGCCGGGCTTCCCTACTGGTACATCGAATCCAATCTTGGCCAACTCATGCAGACGGGTGTCGATCTGGACCACCACGATGGACTCCGCAGTGATGCCTGATTCCACCGTCACGGGTTCGCTGTCGGGTGGGTCGTCGGCCGGCCGACAGAAAGCATCAAGACCTGTGAAGCGTTCGGTTCGGTCGAACGATTCCTGGAACTTCTCAAAGAGGAGACCTCGGGGATCAACGTAGATGCCATCGACGACTGACCCTTCGGGAAGAGTCTTGATCGTCCCGACGTCGTTGTCATCCGTGTCGGTTCCAGTTTCGTCCCACTCTGAAACGGTGGTCGATGGTGCAGCTGAAGGCGTTGCCCCGGTCGTTGTCGGCATAGTTGTCGTTGAGGTGGCCATTAGGGCCGGGGTGCTGGTCGTCGGCGAAGTACTGGTCTTCGAGCTGGCGGTGGAAGAGGCCGTGGGACTTGTGGTGACCGTGGGGGTGGTGGGTGTCGCAGACGGTCCACCGGATGCACACGAGGGGAGGGCCAGCACCACAGTGACGGCGAGAGCGAGGCCTGTGGACATGCAGGCGGAACGGCGGAGAAGGAGGCGGTGAGGCATGGGGAGGTTGGGTGCCCAAGCGGGCTCCGGTGGACAGTATGCGGGTCGGGGTATGGCATCGGTGCATCGTCTCCGTCGGCGGTGTGGGTGCACTAGGGGCGGTCCCCTTGTCGCGTAGCGTCGGCGCCGTGCCGGATGCCGACGAACCGATCGACCCACCGGCCGCCCAGCCGCCGTCCGATCAGCCGAACGAGCCTGCGGTCCCCGAGCGTTCCAACGCGGAGGCTGGAACCGAGGTCTCCCAGGACCTCAGTCGCAGACGGTCGGCTTTCTTTCGGCGTGGTAGTGGGACGATGTCACCGGTGGCCGGAATGCCGACCCCGTCCGGGGGGCGTTGGACCGGCAAGGAGGCTGATCAGCAGATTCGAGCCTTCTTGATCCGCCTCGCTGGGGATCGGAATCTCGTCCACCGTGACGACCCGGTGGAACTCCTCCGCGAGAATGACCTCCTCCTTCTATTTGGCCCCGAGGAGGAGACGGCCTTTGCCGATCTCGCTCTTCGCTTCCCTGAAGAGACGGTGACTCGCTGGGCCACTCTCCTGAGTGGGGGAGACCGATCCGAGGCGTTTGGTCCCCGCTCACGCTCGGAGCGGCGCGATGAAGCCAGCCTCCTGCGGGAGTTCCAGGTAGGGCTCCGGAAGCGGGTGATGGGAGGCGTCCTGCTGCTGGCATTGTTGGTCACCCTTGGTTACGGCACACGGTCGGTTCTCTCGGACGGTCCTGAGGATCGTTCTGGTCGTGCTCTTCGCTTTACCGGGGCGACCGTGGTGGATGCCGAGGGGAAACCGGTTGGTCGGGTCGATGGGGGCCCACCGGTCGCCGAACCTGGCCTGATCGGGTTGGCCGATCGGGTGGTGGCTGTTCTTCGGGGTGAGGGTCCCGCCGAGAATCGGATTCGTCTCGATGTACCTGAATCGGACCTTCCAGTCCGTCCCGGTTCCCTTTTGGCCACCGTCTTCGAGTACAGGGGGGGTCAGGTTGCCATTGCCGGCCCCGAGAACTGGTGGGCCGATGCCTGCATCAGGGTCACGGTGGCCACCGGCTCTCTGCGTCCACTGGACGTGGTGGTTCACGAGGTCGATGAAGGAGCTTGTCCAGTTGGTCTGGGTGGTCGTGCCGCCCGGGTGACATGCGCAGGTCGGTCGATCCTCATGCTGGCAGTGGACATTCCACAGGGAGAGGTCAAGCTGGACGAGGGTGGGCTGGCCTGGGCCGAGGTGATCCGGTTCGGGGTGGAGACGGCCCCCGCCGCTACGTCGAAGTGGGAACTGCTTGCCGTGAGGGGAGCCATCGCTGTGGCCGACCCCGAAGGGAATGCCGAGGTTGCCGTACCGGCCTTCGGTGGCGCGGCCGGGGACGTGGTCACAGTGGAGATCGGTGGAGTCATAGGGGAGTGCACGCTCGCCTGAGGGTGGCGTGGTTTCCATACCCAGAGAGGTATGCGGCCCCGAGGAGGGGCTCGACTCCCGGTACGGTGTCGGTATGTGCGGCCGTGTGGTGACCGCGTCCGGTCCCGTGGAGTTGAGTGAGCACCTCGGCGCCGACGTCGTCGTTGACGTGTTGGACGGCCCCGACTACAACGTGGCTCCATCTTGCCAACTGCCGCTGGCGTGGACTTCTGACGTGGACGGTCGTCGTCTTCTGGGTACGGCGAAGTGGGGCCTAACCCCGAGTTGGGCGAAGGATTCGTCGGTCGGCGAACGGATGTTCAACGCCCGTGCCGAGACTGTGGCGGAGAAGCCGTCGTTCAGGGCCGCCTTCCGCCGCCGCCGCTGTCTCGTGGCTGTTGACGGTTTCTACGAGTGGGGGCCTGCTGGGCGTCTTGCCCGTGTTCGAACCACTGGTGGTCGGACGACTAGGCAGCCTTGGTACGTCCGCCGGACAGATGGGAGCCCACTGGTGTTGGCTGGCCTGTGGGAGCACCGGATGGGGCAGCGGACCTGCAGCATCATCACCGTGCCGGCAAACGATGACCTGGCACCGGTGCACCATCGGATGCCCGCCGTGCTCGAACCTGTCGATTGGGACGCGTGGCTGGATGACGGAGACCCCGATCGATCAGACCTTGAGGCCCTATTGGCGCCAGCTGATGATGGGACTCTGGCTCGCCATACGGTCCACTGGCGGGTGAACAATGCTCGCAACAAGGGTTCCGAACTGACCGAACCAGCGGATCTTGGAGGGATCTCGGTGGCGGCTCCAGACCAAAGGGCCCTCTGGTGAAGGCTGGACCGTCGCTGGAGCGAACCGCCCATTCACTAGAACGTACCGGGGAGACCGTAGTGACAACGGTGGTGTCGCTACGCCGTCGCCTCGATATCCAGATGCTGCGCTGGCAGGCGCGACTCGACTCGCGGGCCGGTGATCGTGCCATTCCGTGGCTTACCGCTCTTGTCTTGGCCATCGTCTTGTCGCTCCTGGCCCTGGCCCGGCATCGTGATCTGGGGATCGGATCCGACCTCGGCCATTACCTACAGGCCGCCCACCTCATGGATCGCGGGTTCGACCCAATGATCACGAACCTGGGCCACAACCTGTTCGCGGACCAGGCCTCATGGATCTTCTGGCCCATAGCATTTGCCCTTCGGACACTTCCGGCTGCTGGAACCTTGCTGGTGCTCCAGTCGATGGCGTTGTCACTTGCCGTTGTACCCATTTGGCGGATCGCCAGAGGCCTGGCCAACTTGCGGATCGGGGCGGCGTCGGCATTGATGGCCGCCTACGCCCTCCACCCCTCGGTCCACGACCTGAATCTGGCTGGTTTCCACCCCGAGGCTCTGGCCATCCCTGCGCTCATGGCGGCGTATCTGGTAGCCCGGTCCGATCACTGGTGGTGGCTGGCCGTATTGGCCGCAGTGGTGGTGTCTACCCGGTCCGACCTGGGGCTAGCTGTGGCTGCGCTCGGACTTGTTCTCGTCGGCGAGGACAATCGGACCCGCGGATGGTCACTCGCGACTTTTGGCCTCTCGTGGTTCCTCATCATGTCGTTTGTTGTGCAGCCTCTGCTCGGCGACGGCGACTATCCGCACCTCGGGGCCTTCACCCACTTCGGCGACGGGGCGACGGGGATCCTCTTTGGCATGCTCTCCGACCCCGCTGGCCTGCTCAGCGATCTATTCGCCCGGGACGGCTTCGACAAGGTCCTCCTCCTACTGGCACCCGTCCTGTTCCTGCCGTTGGTTCGGCCCCGCTACCTCCTTCCGATCGTTCCACTGGTCGTGCTCTACCTGGTGGCCGACGTGACTGACGCCGGCTACGGGAATCCCCAGCAGGACGTAGCTGCCCTGGCCTTCGTGTTCATTGCTGCTACCTACGCCCTCATGAGAATCGGAACCCAGGGGGTCAGCCGGATCCATGTAGATCGTCGGGTCCTCATGGTGCTGGTCCTGACCGCAGCGGTGTTCTTCGTTCGGGACGCCGCTTCGTCGCCCTATGAGGAGCCGTGGGACTGGGGTCGGAGGACCGCGGCTGACGTGGCTCGGGTCTCGACTTCTGTGCTCGTCGGCGACGACGCCCGGGTTATGGCGTCGCCCGAGGTCTACCCACTGGTTGCCGATCGCCATGACGCCTACATCCTGCGGCCCAATCGTGGGTTCCTACCGGGTCTGGACTGGGCGGACCGCATCGACGCTGTCGTGGTAGACGTCGAGTCGCTGGGGTGGATCGCTCCAGAGGTCCGCCAGTTCGAGTCGCGGTTGATCGCCATGGGCTACCGAAAGCGGTTCGACAGCGAGGGCGTCCGTCTCTGGGTGCGCAAACCAGGGGCCTAGACCACAGCGTTCTGCCCGTCGGCCCGCAGGGCCTCTCGGAGAGCGTCGGCTACCGCATCCAAGTCGCTGGCCGCCGCGTCGGGGTCCGCTCCTGTGAAGTCCAGATGACCCATGTGGTCAATGGGCACGACGTGTAGGTGAGTGTGGGGCACCTCGAAGCCGGCGATCATCAGGCCGATCCGGGTCGGGGAGAAGGTCGCCATCTGGGCCCGACCGATTGCGTGGGCGACCATGACGCAGTGGGCGGCTGTCTCGGCGGGCAGATCGGTCCATCGATCGACCTCGGCGATGGGGATGACCAGTACGTGGCCCCGGTTGAGCGGCCTGATGTCGACCATAGCCACACAGGTGTCGTCCCGCCAGACGATCCGGCCGGGGATCTCGTCGTTGATGATACGAGTGAAGATCGTGGGCACGGGGCCTCCGGTCCGGGTTGATGGCCTGCCTCGACCGGTGATCGCCAGCAGGGACTCTGGTCGTCACGGATCGTAGGCTGCGGCCGATGGGATCGGAGACCTCAGTGCCACCGTCGTCCCCGGGGGTGTCGCGGACTGGTTGGGCGGGGGTCTGGACATTGCCGAATCTGATCACGGTGGTGCGTCTCGGCTGCGTTCCATGGTTCCTGTGGCTACTCGTCTCTCAAGAGAACCGGATGGCGGCGGCACTGTTGCTAGGTGCTCTGGGCGCTACCGACTGGGTGGACGGGTGGATTGCCCGTCGATTCGACCAGGTCTCTGAGGTGGGAAAGGTCTTAGATCCGACGGCGGATCGTCTCCTGCTCGTTGTGGCGCTGGTGGCCATCGTGGACGATGGTTCCATTCCCATTTGGTTCGCGGTGATCGTACTGGTACGTGAGGTACTGATCGGCCTGATCGCCTTGCTCCTACTGATGGTCGGTGTGCGTCGCATCGACGTGACATGGATGGGTAAGACTGGCACCTTCGCCCTGCTGTGGGCTGTTCCTTGCTTTCTGGCTGGTCAATCGACTGTCACGGCGGCCTGGGCGTTCGAGGCGGCAGCGTGGATCTTTGGGATTCCTGGCTTGGTGATCTCCTGGTTGGCCGCATGGGGCTACGTTCCGGTTGCCCGCTTGGCCATCCGAGAGTGGCGATCCCGTTCCTGAGCGAAGGGGTTTCCTGGCAAGGTGTGAGATGGCGGTAGGTTCAGGGTGTGCACGTCCCGGCCGACCTCCGTTACTCCGTTGATCACGAATGGGTCCGGATTGTCAGTGATGGCTGCGCGCGGATCGGCATTACCGACTACGCGCAGGATGCGTTGGGTGAGGTGGTGTTCGTTGAGGCTCCCGAGATTGGGGCTCGCGTGGAGGCCGGGAGCGTGTTCGGTGAGGTGGAGTCGACCAAGTCGGTATCCGAACTGTTCGCCCCGGTGACCGGCGAGGTGCTGACCGTAAACGAAGACCTGGAGACGGCACCGGAAAAGGTCAACGACGACCCCTACGGCGAGGGCTGGATTTGCGAGGTGTCCATCGAATCAGAAGGTGCACTGATGGACGCTTCGGCTTATCAGGCGCTAATCGAGGACTAACCATGGTCTCCGGATCTAACGACGAACCGACTGACGCCTTCGACATGGTCGAGGCGGTGCCTCATGGTGACGACCGCGAGCTATTCCCGTTGGCTTGTGGACTCTTTGTAGTGGAGTCCGGCCCCAAGGCCGGTTCCCGGTATGGACTGGAGGCCCCGGTGACCTCGGTGGGTCGTCACGGCGAGGCGGACATCTTGCTGGACGACGTCACCGTCTCCCGTCATCACGCCGAGGTTGAACGCATCGGGGAGTGTTACGTGGCCCGTGACGTGGGATCACTCAACGGCACCTGGTTGAACGGACAACGGGTTGATGAAGCGGAACTGGCGGATGGTGATGAACTCCAGATCGGTCGGTTCAAGCTGGTGTTCTTCCACGGCACCGCTGGTTGATCGTCCGTGGCCTCTGACGAGGTGGCCGACCGCATGAACATCGGCGAAGTGATTACCTACCTCGAGGCTGAGTTCCCCGCGGTGACCGTGTCGAAACTTCGGTTTCTGGAGTCAGAGGGCCTCGTTCGACCGCTCCGGTCGGCTAGTGGCTATCGACGGTACGACGAGGAGGATGTGGCCCGCATCACCCGGGTACTCCGACTGCAACGGGACCGACACCTACCTCTAAAGGTCATTGCCGGACTTTTGGATCAACCGGAATCCACCGATGGGGCTGGCGGTGTGGTGCCGGCGTTTCGCGACAGTTTGGGTCGCCGAGGTCGGTCGACCGGATCGAAGACAGTTGATGGAACTCTGGCCGGATCGGTGAGCGTCTCGCGCGGTGAACTGGCGTCAATGGTTGGCCTGGACGAAGAAACGGTGTCCGAACTTGAGCGCTTGGGCCTACTCAGGGGTCGGGAGGCGGGGACGAGCACTGTGTATGACGACGAGGCGATCTTGGTAGCTCGGGTGGCGGCTTGCTTCGTGGGCCACGGCTTCGACATCCGTCACTTGCGTATGTACCTAGTGGCGGCCCAACGGGAGGCGGGACTGTTGGAGCAGCTGGTGGGCCCTGTGGTGGGCGTGGACGGAGAAGGGTCCGGGCGGCCGCTGGCTGAGGCCCGGCGCCTAGTTGACGAGCTGACCGATGCCGGTTCTGCTCTCCACGAGTTGCTGCTCCGACGCGAACTCGGTTCGGCGGGTCGATGACCGCTCCGCGGCTCCATCGGACGGCTGACGAGATCGCCAGCCGGATCGACGAATTGGCTGTCGAACTGACCGACTGGGTGGACGCCGATACGGTCGTGGTGGGGGTGCTCAAGGGGTGCTTGCCGTTCATGGCTGAGCTTGTCCGTCGGTTCCCTGTGCCCGTTGAGGTGGACTTCCTGGCTCTCAGCCCGTTCGTCCCAGACAGTGGACGGGTACGCCTGACCCACGACCTGTCCATCGACGTGAGTGGGCGGGAGGTCCTTCTGGTCGAGGGGGTGGTCGACACCGGCTTTCGCCTCGACTACCTACGGCGCCATCTCATGGCCCACGGAGCGACCATCGTCAGGGTGTGCACGCTATTCGATCGAGCCGACCGTCGGGTCCTGCCCATCAAGTTGGATCATGTGGGCTTCGACACGGGGGCCACGTTCTTGGTTGGCTTTGGGTTGGACCATCGTGGCGAGTTCCGCAACCTGCCGTCAGTGGTTGAGGTTGACCTGCTCGACCTGGATCGGAGCGGTCCCGATCTCGTGGAGGTGATCAGGAACACGGGACGTAACGGCACTCGGAACTAGGGTTCCAGCGTGTCGTTCCATCGGTTCCGAGTGTTGATCGCTCCAACCTCCGGGAGTCAGCGGTGATCCCGATGGATGTCCTGGGCGTCCAGGAGGTGTTGCCGTCGGACACTCCGGTGGTCTTGTTGCGGGAGTCCGACGGCGAGCGGATGTTGCCGATTTTTATCGGCTTGCCGGAGGCCAAGGCTATTGGTCTGGCCATGGCCGGCCAAGACCCACCCCGACCCATGACACACGATCTGATGGCTACCTTGCTGGAGACTTTCTCGGTTGCCGTAGAACAGGTGGTGGTGACCGACCTCCGGGAGCGGACGTTTTTCGCCGAGGTGACCTTGCGGGGCCCGGTGGGCATCGAGGTGGTGTCGGCTCGACCGTCGGACGCCATCGCCCTGGCAGTGCGGACCGGAGCCCAGGTGTTTGTCGCTGAAGAGGTAGTCGATGAGGCCGGCTTCGTGCCACCTCCTAGCGATGAGCCCGTGGATTCGTCCGATGCGCCAGCCGCCGAGGCTCAGGTAGAGGAGTTTCGGGCTTTCCTGGATTCGGTAGATCCTGACGACTTTGAGGCATGAATAGACGAGCTGTCTGGACTCGATTCGCGCGCAGAGTGCAATAAACCTCACACTCTGCGCGAAATACTTGCTCTGGAGGGGGTGCCGGCCTACGCTGTGATGAGTCACAGGGCTGTAGTTCCACCGATGGAACGCCGAGCCCGAACCGAGGGAGACATCCCATGGCAACGGATTCCACTCCAGCTTCGCCTAGGGCTGAGCACGCTGATGGCTTCTCAGGCAAGCGTGCGGCCGAGATTGCTGGTATCACCTACCGACAGCTTGACTACTGGGCCCGCACCGACCTAGTTCGTCCGTCGATGGCTCAGGCGTCGGGGAGCGGCAGCCGGCGGCTCTACTCGTACCGGGACCTGCTTGAGTTGCGGGCTGTGAAATCGTTGCTGGACGCCGGTATCCGCCTTGAGCTGGTCCGGGAAGTGTTTTCCTACCTCACGGTCCAACTGGATGAGGACGTGACCAGGGTGAATCTGGTGATTAGCGGTACCTCGGTCATGGTTCGGACTGGCGAGGAGGAGATCGTCGACCTCTTGCGCCACGGGCAGGGCGTATTGAACATCCTGCCGCTATCCGGGGTGAAGGAACAGGTGGACGCGCGAATTGTCGAGCTCTATCCGGAGGGACGCAGGGTGGCTGGGAGAGCGCCGGCCGACGAGTATGCCGACAAGCGGATTGGCCGGGCAGCCAGCCTCTAGGGCCGGCTGGAATGATCGGACGGGAGGCTGACGGGGCTGTGGGGGAGGTTCGGAGGCTCCGGGTTGAATCCCCGCCCCTGGACTTGGTGTTCTCCCACGAGTCCGAACAGCGGGTGGCCGATCTGCTGGACTTCTACGAGATTGCCTGGGAGTACGAACCTCGTACCTTCGTGCTCGAAACGGGTGCTGACGGCAATCCACGAACGGCTTTCACGCCGGACTTCTATCTACCCGATCATGATCTCTATCTTGAGGTCACCACGCTGCGCCAGTCGCTTGTGACCCGGAAGAACCGGAAGGTCCGCCTGTTGCGGGAACGTCACCCCGGGATCCACATCCGTATCCTGTACCGACGGGACCTCGAGCGCCTTCTGGTCACGCACGCCGCCTGAGGATCACCGTTTTACGACCGATCTGATCGCACAGTTGAGCCGTAGTGGGGCCCCTTGGAATGTCTCTATCTCACGAGGACTCGGGCTCTCGGTCCGAGACGGTGCCGTTTCGGGTTTTGCTGGTGAATTCGTGCTTTGTGGGCAGACGGTTCTCGGGGGATCGAACCAGGATATTCAGTCCAGGAGGTCTGGTTGCTCGCGGAGGATTTGGGCGAACAGCGGCTGGCCGCTGAACCAGCTGGCGAACTCTCCTGCTACCTGCCTGTGTGTTGCCGAGGCGGTTTCGTCGTCCATTATCACCGGGGTTCCGGCCGCTTCGGCTAGCAACTGGGCCTGACAGGACCGCTCCATGGTCACGAATCGCCAGACTGCTGCCTCAACACTGTGCCCGACGGTCAGGAGTCCGTGGTTGCGAAGGATTGCGGCGTTGCGGTCCCCGAGGGCGTAGGCGATGCGCTTACCTTCTTCGGGATCATTGACCACGCCGGTGTAGTCGTCGAAGACCACCTGATCACCGTGGAAGATGCAGGCGTCCTGGGTGATGGGTTCCAGAGGACGCCCCAACGACGACCACGTTTTGCCGTATAGCGAATGAGAGTGGGCAGCGGCCACCACGTCGGGACGGGCCATGTGGAGGCCAGCGTGGATAGCGAAGGCCGCCTGGTTGAGGGCGTACTCGCCGTGCAGGATCTGGCCGGTGTGGTCGACCAAGAGGAGGTCCGATACCCGGATGTGGCTGAACGGCGTTCCGAACGGGTTCACCCAGAAGGCGTCATCATGCTCTGGATCCCGGACGGTGATGTGGCCGGCCACCCCCTCGCTGAACCCAAAATTGCCGAAGATCCGAAACGCGGCTGCCAACCGTTCTTGCCGGTGCCGGCGCTCATCAGCCACGTCGGAGAACTCTGGGATCTCGTACGGGATTGGTTTGTCGGACCGGAAGGCCGGGTTGTTGCTGGTATTGGGCTGACTCACGTGGTCCTCCTCGGCGGGGACGCTGGGGATCTTCCTAAGTGTAGGGATCGATCCTTGGTTGAGCGGGGCCAGCGTGGTTCAGGTGGGAAGCACGTCGATGGACTGCTGGAGAAGCCAATGGTCGGCCAGTACCACGAGGGCCATGGCCTCCACCATGGGCACGGCCCGGGGAAGGACGCACGGATCGTGCCGGCCACGTGCTTCGAGGGACGTGGCTACGTTGTCCACGGTGACGGTGTCCTGGGTGGATGCGATGGTGGCTGTGGGCTTGAAGGCCACCCGGAATACCACGTCTCCGCCAGTGGAGATGCCGCCCTGCACCCCGCCCGAGTGGTTGGTAGCGGTCATCGGGCCGTCGGGTCCGGGCACAAATGCGTCGTTGTGCTGACGTCCGGTCATGGACACCGCTTCAAAGCCGCTACCCACATCGAAGCCCTTGGCCGCCGGTAGTGACAGCATCCCCTTGGCCAGATCCGCTTCCAGTCGGTCAAAAACCGGGCTTCCAAGGCCGACGGGCACGCCGCGGGCCACACAGGTCACAATTCCGCCGAGGGAGTTACCGTCCAGGCGGGCCGCATTGATGGCCTCGGTCATGGCGGTGGCGGCGAGGGGGTCCGGACAGCGAGTCGCGTCAGCTTCCACCTTGCTGCGGGTTACGGCAGCGGTGTCAATGTTGGCCACCACGTCGTGGATGCGAGACACCCAGCCCAGTACCTCGATGCCAGCGTGGTCGGCTAGTAGTCGGCGAGCAATAGCTCCGGCGGCGACCCTTCCGATGGTTTCACGGGCACTGGAGCGTCCGCCGCCTCGCCAGTCGCGGTGTCCGTACTTTGCGTCATAGGTGAAGTCGGCATGGGAGGGCCGGTAGAGGTCCTTGAGGTGGTCGTAGGCGCCCGAGCGAGCGTCGTCATTGCGCACTAGGACGGCAATGGGGGCGCCTGTGGTTAGACCTTCGAACACCCCAGACAGGATTTCGACGCGATCAGCTTCGTCTCGTTGGGTGGTGAGCCGGCTCTGGCCGGGACGACGTCGGTCGAGGTCGTTCTGCAGGTCGTCCTCGCTGAGGCTGAGTCGGGGTGGACAGCCGTCGACCACCACGCCAATACCCGCGCCGTGGCTCTCGCCCCAGGTAGAGAGGCGGAATAGGGATCCGAAGGTGCTGCCCACGAGATTCGAGCATAGGGGTGCGCCCCGCTGTGGCCCGGGTCTATTCGGTTGGTCCCTTGGGGAGTAGATGTCTGGTCGGGATACCGGTCAGGGGCTAGCTACCATCGCCGCCCGTGAGCGACATCGACGGACGACTGAACCTGGCCACGGCATGGGAGGCCATTGCCGACGTTGTGGGTGACCAACCGGCTCACTCGGCGGCAGGTGTGCGTACGTCGTGGTCCGCCTTTGACGATCGGGCAGCCAGACTGGCCGGCGCCCTGGATGCTCACGGCGTGGGTCCTAACAGCAAAGTGGCGCTGTTTCTCTTTAACGGCTGTGAGTACCCGGAGGCCCAATATGCGACATTCAAGGTCCGGGGGGTCCCGGCCAACGTGAACTACCGGTACACCGGCGACGAGCTGGCCTACATTCTGGGCAACGCTGACGCCGAGGCGATCTTCTTCGACCACACGCTCACCGATCGGGTGGAGGCCGTAAGGGAGCGGTGTCCGGGACTCAAGGTGCTGATCCGTGTAGGTGGTGAGTCGGCGAGCGTTCCTGAGTGGGCGATCGACTATGAAGTGGCCGTCACGACCGATCCGATGCCTCGTATCGACCGGTCGGGGAGCGACCTGTGGTTCCTCTACACCGGTGGAACGACGGGTATGCCTAAGGCGGTGATGTGGGACCACGTCAACCTTTTGGGTTCAATGGAGGCCACCTTTAGGCCGTTCAAGGAGTCGGTTCCGTCCACAGCGGGTGAAGCAGCGGCCGTCGCCCGCCGGGTTGCCGATGCTGGACGAGAGATCCGTCAACTCTGCGCCGCTCCACTGATGCACGGGACCTCCGGAATCCCAGGCCTGGCGACCCTCAGCCATGGGGGGATGCTCTCCACCATGGAGAACCGAAGTTTCGACGCTGACGAACTCTGGTGGACCGTTGAGAGGGACCAGATCACCATGATCACCATGGTGGGCGATGCCTTTGGCCGACCGATGGTGGAATCGCTGGACCGGGCGGCCAACGAAGGTCGGACACTGGACCTCTCGTCTCTACGACTTCTGCTCTCGTCGGGAGTGATGTTCAGTGCGCCTGTCAAGGAGGCCCTCCTGGATCACCACCCGTGCACCATCGTCGACTCATTGGGCTCAAGTGAAGGCACCGGGATGGCTAGTCAGGTGACATCGGGTCGGGATCGTGCCCCGGGTCATCGGGAGACCACGGCCCGTTTCACTCTTGGAGAGCACACCCGGGTGTTTGCAGATGGTGATCGGGAGGTCGAGGCAGGTTCCGGTGAGGCAGGGCAGATCGCTCTCGGCTGGCCGTTGCCGGTGGGGTACTTCAAGGACCCGGAGAAGACCCAGTCAGCCTTCCCCGTGGTGGCTGGACGCCGCTGGTCGATTCCCGGCGACTGGGCCACCGTGGAGGCCGATGGAGCTATCACGCTCCTCGGTCGGGGGTCGGTCTGCATAAATACTGGCGGTGAGAAGGTGTTCCCTGAGGAGGTTGAAGAGGCGCTCAAGGAACTCCCCGCCGTGACCGACTGCAACGTGGTCGGGGTTGCTGATAGCCGGTGGGGGGAGGCGGTGGTCGCCGTGGTCGAACTAAAGGAGCACGGCGTAGCCGATGAGGCCTCCCTCAGAAACCAGCTACGCGACAGGTTGGCCGGCTACAAGGTGCCGAAGCGGATCGTCTTCGTGGATTGCCTCCAGCGAAGTCCCAATGGCAAGTCTGATTACCGGTGGGCCAAGGAGTACGCAAATTCGTTGTGCGCCGAGAACTGATCCGGATTCTTCGGACAAACGGGGAATAGCTCAGTCCAGAGCGTCCTCGGCGATCGTCTGACCTTCAGCCGGGTTCCTCCGCTCAACGATCGCGGCGTGGCGATTGGTGATGTTGGGTGCGTGTTGTTCGTCGGTGAACACCCAGAACGTCTCGTTCAAGATTGCGTCGTGTACGAGGTCGGCCACTTCGGCTGGCTTACGTGCCTCATTGGCAATCATCTCAAGAAAGGCGGTTCGGAGTTCGCGGTCTTCATCACTTTCGGGTTCAGCTAGGGCATCTGTCAGGTGTTCGGGGCGGTTTCGTTCGGACTCGAAAATCCCAGTGTCGACGAAGCCGGGACACAGGGCGGTGGCTCGTACCCTTGACCCGCTGGCCGATAACTCGTTGTGGAGCGTCTCGGCGATCACCACCGCGGCGTGCTTGGATGCAGAGTAGGGCCCGAGGCCCGGGTAGGCGGTGTGGCCAGCCACCGAGGCGGTGATCACCACGTGCCCTTCGTCTTGGTTCACAATTCCAGGAAGGAATGCATCCAATCCGTGGACAATGCCCATGAGGTTCACACCGAGGACCCACTGCCAGTCGGAAAGCGTCTGCTCTTGGAGGGGTCCCGAAGTTGCCACCCCGGCATTAAGGCAGAGCACGTGGACCGCTCCAAATGACTCGATAGCAGCGTTGGCTAGGTCGTGTACCGAGGCGGCATCGGACACGTCGCAACGCACGCCTAGTACCTCTACGTCGTCACCCCTGAGCTCCTCAACAGCGACATCTAGGGCCAAGGCTTCGATGTCGCCCAGCACCACCTTCATCCCGGCAGCCGCGAATCGGTGGGCGAAGGCAAGCCCCATGCCCGAGGCGCCGCCGGTGATGACGGCTACCCGCCCCTGTAGTTCGTCCATGGTCTTTGGTCCTTTGGTGGTCTGCCGGTGGTTAGTCGATGCTCCGCTCGGTATTCGGTGGGTTAGAGGGCCAGGAGTGTCTGTTCCACCAGTTCGGGCATGGCGGGATGGATCCACAGCTGCCCATGGGCCATCTCGTCAACGGTCTGTCCGGCAACCATTCCCTGGATGAGCTGCTGGACCAACGTCGGGGCCTGCGGACCTACGATGTGAGCGCCCAGCAGTAGTCGGGTTTCTGGATCAGCTAAAAGCTTGGCAAAACCAGTCGTGTCCTCCATGGCCCAGCCGTAGGCGGTGGCCGCGTACTCACGGGTGGCAACCAGATAGCGTCGACCGGCCTCGGTGAGGTCTTGCTCAGTGGGTCCGACTGAGCCGATCTGGGGGTGGCCGAATACGGCGTGGGGAACAAACCGTCGGTCAATGGATCGGGATTCGTCAGGGTGTAGGAGGTTGTGGGCAACCAGCCGGGCCTCCGCGTTGGCGGTGTGCTTCAACTGGACGGGGTTGGTGACATCCCCGAGGGCCCACACGCCATCAGCTGAGGTCCGCATTTGGTCGTCGGTGACTACGTAGCCCCGATCGTCGGTGGCGATACCGCCGTGGTCGATCGTGGCCAGGTCACCGTTAGGGATCCGACCGGTAGCTACTAGAAGCTGGTCGGCGTCCAGCGTCGTGCCGTCAGAGAGTTCGAGATGGAAGGGCTCGCCAACTGTTCCACTGGTGCTCTGCTCGACTCTTCCCACGGTGGTCTTCAGACGCAGGTCCACACGGCCGGCGTAGGCCTTGGTCAGGCAGCGTCTGACGTCGCTGTCGGCGCCTCGTAACAGCAGATCGCCCCGGTGGACGATGGTGACTCGGCTCCCCAGCCCGTCGAACACATGGGCCATCTCCACGGCAATGAAGCCCCCACCCACGATTACCAGGTGCTCGGGCAGGGTGTCGATTCGCATGATGTCATCGGAGGTCCGGAAGCGCACTGCATCTAGGCCATCGATGGTCGGCACGGAAGTTCGTGCTCCCATGGCAAGCACGATGCGATCAGCAGTGACCTTGGTGCCACCAAGGTCGACGGTTCTCTCACCGGTGAACCGGGCGGGGTGGCGGTAGACCGTCACGTTGTCCAGTGACTCCCGGTAGGCCAGGCCGGCCTCGGCTATGGGGTCGATCCGCTCGAAGATCCGATCCCGGATGGCCGGCCAGTCGGCCCGATCGGCGGTGGTCCGGAGCCCCAGCCGCACACCGTGGCGGGCGGCCAAGGCGACATCGGCGGTGTACACCAGCATCTTGGACGGAATACAGCCTCGGTTCATACACGTACCGCCAAAGGCCCATGGTTCGGCGATGGCGATGTCCCAGTGATCGTGCTCCGGTCCGATGACCGAGTTTCCGGAACCACCACCGAGGATGAGGAGGTCGTGATGGGGCATGGCGCGTCCTAGAAGTCGTGATTACTCGGCTAGGAGTGCGCCGAGCCCACGAAGAGCCTGGTTGCCCGCACCTAGAGACATGGCGAGGTGCTTGTTCCACAGCGTGTAGCGGTGGAGTGGATAGTCGGTGGCGACCCCCATTCCACCGTGCACGTGCTGGGTGGCATTGGCCACGTCGGTGGCGCGCTCAGATGCCCACCATTTCGCCACCAGGAGGTCCTCAGTGGCGTCGCGATTGTTGGCAAGGCGCCAAGCTGCCGACAGGGTGGCCAAGCGGATGCCGCCCACGTTCACGAACTGGTCGGCCAGACGCTGACCAACGGCTTGAAACGTGGCGATGGGGCGCCCGAACTGTTCACGTGTAGACGTGTACTCGGCGGTCAGGGCCAATGCCCGCTCGGTGACCCCGAGCTGGGTGGCACAGACGCCCATCCGCAGGTGGTCAAGCAGTGCTGTGACGGCGGTTGGTCCGCCTACGACCTGACCGGGAGCATCGGTGAATGTCACGTCCGACAGGGGTTGGAGGCGGGTCGAGGGTCCGGTCTGGGCCGCGATGCCCTCTGATGAGCGGTTCACGAGGATCACTCGGGGGCCGTCGGCGGTGGAAGCAGTGATCAACAGGTAGTCGGCCGTGTCGAGATGCTCGACGACCACCTTCCGACCTGTGAGGCGGCCAGTCAGGTACCCATCCGACGACTCGGCCATGAAGGAGCATGATGGTTCCTCCAACCGGTCATCGAGTAATTCCTGGATGGCCACGGTGAGGATGGTCGTCCCGGCAACCACGCCCGGCAAGAGGGTCTGGCGTTGGGTGTCGTCACCGTGTCGGTCGACCACGAGGGAGGCCACCGCCGAGGGAAGTAGTGGCATCGGGGCAACGTGGGCCCCCTGGGCTCGGAGTAGTAGCGCCAGGGCCACCGCGTCTAGGCCGGCTCCACCGACGTCGACGCCCAACGCGATCCCCAGCAGGCCGGCGTCTGCCAGCACCTGCCAGAGGTCACGGTCGAACCAGTCTTCGGTGTTCTCCACTATTCGAAGGCGCTGGGTCTGGAGGTCAGGAGCCAGCGCGTCGGCGAAGACCTGGTTGGCAAGGTCGGCAACGGCCTGCTGTTCCTCGTCGAGCGTGAAGTCCACGGTGGTTAATGCTTCCCGGGGGCCGAGGCTTCGTTCGCCTTTCGGCGCTTCTCGCGGGGAAGACCCAGACCTGCCATGCCGATGATGTCGCGCTGTATCTCGTTTGTACCACCTCCGAAGGTCAGCACCATCGCGCTCCGGTACATGTTCTCCAGACGTCCATCGAGCATGGTGTCGGGTGAGAAGCGCCGAATCGCGCCGCTGGCGCCCACGACTTCGAGCAGTAGCCTGTAGATCTCCATGAATCCTTCACTACCGAAGACCTTCACCGCCGAAGATTCCGCGGGGTCC
>JASLKB010000220.1 GCA_030747775.1 Acidimicrobiales bacterium
CTGAGCGTCCTGTGGTGTGATATGCCAATTGGTTTTCTGCTTCAACAAGCACCACTTGTGCTGTTGAATCGATCAAAGAACAGGAGTATGCGGTACTGATTCCTGCTATTCCTCCGCCGATCACCACGATTCTTTTCGTCATCAAATTAAACACTACTTAAACAAGTCTTTAAATCGGGTGCCGAGTGCATGAATTTGGGCGTATCATTCGTGTTCTCGGTGATCGTAGCTCAGTTCGGTTAGAGCACCTGGTTGTGGTCCAGGATGTCGGGGGTTCAAATCCCCTCGGTCACCCAAATAAAATAGAACTTATGCAAAATCTTCTAGACGCTGCTCAACTTAAAGACGCACAGAGTCTCTTGCCTGATTGGGAAATTAGTGAAGAGTCTCTGTTTCGAATCTTTGTCTTTAAAAATTTTGTTGACGCTTTTGATTTCATGACTTCTGTTTCTTTAATAGCGGAAAACATGAACCATCATCCGGATTGGTCAAATGTGTATAACAAGGTTGAAGTTCGTTTAAGCACGCACGACTCTGGTGGAGTTACTTCTCTTGACGTTGAACTAGCTTCGGTAATGGATTCGCTATTTACTGAAGATTAAATTTTTTCTTTCGTCGCTGAGTCGCCGATAGACTAGATCTCTTAGCGCCTCTAGCTCAATTGGCAGAGCATCGGACTCTTAATCCGCAGGTTCCGGGTTCAAGTCCCGGGGGGCGTACCGCCAAAAGTAAAACTCGGCATTCGGCCAACTCACTTAATGCAACGTATTAAGGAGTAAGTGCTAGGGCAGGTT
>JASLKB010000221.1 GCA_030747775.1 Acidimicrobiales bacterium
CGGGTGGACCTCTCCGGTGGTGATCGCCTTGATGCACACGACAGCCTCGACGGCGGAAGCAGCGCCGAGCAAGTGGCCCATCATGCTCTTCGTGCTATTGATTTTAGCGCCCGACGCCTTGAACTTGTTCTGCAACACGCGGAGTTCGGCAAGATCGCCAGCCGGAGTGGACGTTGCGTGCGCGTTGATATAGTTGACATCTTCAGCCTTCACATCAGTCAATTCGAGCGCCTTGTCGATGGCAAAGTTGACACCCACACCGTCGGGTCGCGGCTCCGTCATGTGATGCGCATCACACGTCGCGAATCCACCCAAAACTTCCGCTACGATCGGCGCGCCACGCTCGAGCGCGCTCTCCAAGGACTCGAGAACGAGCACACCGGCACCTTCACCCATGACGAAACCGTCACGATTCGCATCCCACGGTCTGGAGGCAGCCGCGGGATCGTCGTTACGTGTACTCAGCGCCTTGGCGGCGGAGAATCCAGCCATACCGACGGGAATGACGCACGCATCGCTCGCCCCAGCGAGCATCAAATCGGCCTCACCGTTTTGAATGTGCATAATACTATTTAAGATGCAAAAGTTACCCGTCGCACACGCGGACGCGATCGAGTAGTTGGGTCCCATGAAGCCAATATCCATAGCCGTCAGCGCGCTCCCCATGTTGGTAATCGCGAACGGAATGCAAAACGGATTCATCTTCCTGTGCCCAATCGTCACCAAATTCTCCGTCGCCGTCGCAAAAGTCTGCATACCTCCCAACGCGCTCCCGATGAGACAT
>JASLKB010000222.1 GCA_030747775.1 Acidimicrobiales bacterium
CTGTATGAAAATTTTTTATATTTCTTTCAACCTTGGAAAAGGAATAACATGGTATTTAATGGAAATCAATGGTTTTTTATAGAAATTTATGGATAAAATTAAATGTGTGGATGCTTGTAAGCCGGATTCTGTTCTGAGTATTCTCTTGATGATCATTCGTCTCGATTCAGAGTTACCCCTAAATTCTAGCGGTCTACCCGAGCCATTTAAGGGGATCAATTCTGGCTCCTATTTGACCTTGCTCCTGGTGGGGCTTGCCTAACTTCTTTTGTTACCAAAAGAATGGTGCGCTCTTACCGCACCTTTTCACCCTTACCTTTACAGGCGGTTTGCTTTCTGTTGCGCTTTCCCTCGAGTTGCCTCGGCCGGACGTTATCCGGCACCATTTCCCCTTGGAGTCCGGACTTTCCTCGGCTTTCAGCCGCGATCATATCCGCATCCACACACATTTCAATCTAGAAAAAAAATCCTTTCTCGTCAAATAGGATCAGATTAGATGAGATTAATCATCTTTTAGTATTGCTGAAAAACTATCTAATTCCACCTCTTCAATTTGTCCCTTATCTAGTTTTCCCAAAGAAATTGGACCAAAAGAAGTTCTGATAAGTTTATTCACTTGCAGGCCAATAGCTTGAAAGGAAAGCCTTATTTCCCTATTTTTACCTTCCATTAATCTTACAGATAGCCAAACATTCGAAGTATTTTGCTTAATTATATTTAACTCCATAGGCCTATACCTAATGCCATCAACTGTTATTCCTTGCC
>JASLKB010000223.1 GCA_030747775.1 Acidimicrobiales bacterium
ATGGTTGGATTTCTGAGTCAAAACAATACGAAATGCTAAATCAAGAATTTAAAGTATCTGAGGCTATTGAGGCTATTGTGAATTCACCAGAAACGGTAATTCCGCAACCAAATGAAGACGCTGAAGATCTTAAGCCAATACGGAAATCAAAAGTTCGAAAACTTCCTTCAGATTAAAAATTGCTGCATAGTTAGACGGTACCCTCTAATGTCTTCTGGGTCAGCGCGCTCGGAGGGACTCGAACCCCCAACCTTCTGATCCGTAATCAGATGCTCTATCCAATTGAGCTACGAGCGCTAAATTCTTCTATGTAAGGAATTGATTCTAGCGAACTCAACTGGCTACGCACCATACAGGATTAAGTTGCGGGTTCTTATTTGATGTATTTGGCGGAGAGAGAGGGATTCGAACCCTCGAACGGAGGGTTACCCCGTTACTTCCTTAGCAGGGAAGCGCCTTCAACCAGACTCGGCCACCTCTCCAATTGTTTGTTAAATAGTACACGGAACAAACGAAATAGAGAATCCGTAGCGAAGATGCGTCCTATTTCTCTGTTAAGCGATAACCTCAAACGTGGAGGGATGGCAGAGCGGACGAATGCACTGGTCTTGAAAACCAGCGGGCCTTCGCGGGTCCCGGGGGTTCGAATCCCCCTCCCTCCGCGCTATAAGAACATAGGAAAGTACCCTCTAAAAATCTCTGAAAGATTCAATTCCTTATCTGGCTTGAAGAAGTAACTCATTTACACGTGATTTAA
>JASLKB010000224.1 GCA_030747775.1 Acidimicrobiales bacterium
GAGGAAAAAAGCTGGATTAGATGATTTTGTATTTCACGACTTCAGGCATGTTGCAATATCCAATTTAAGGAAAGCAGGAAACAGTCCCACAGTTATTATGAAAGCCTCTGGTCATAAGACCATGAGTATGTTCTTAAGATATAATCTAGTTGATGAAGAAGATTTAAAAGGAATGCGGTGGATTGAGAGAAAGACAGAATCAGATACTAAGGATATTTCTGCTAAAATAAGTGCATAGACATCGGAATGATGGACACCTATATGGACACCAAGCAGTTTACAGGTAATTTAGATAGCCTGTAAGTAACTGATAATATGGTGGCGGGGGAAGGATTTGAACCTTCGACCTTCGGGTTATGAGCCCGACGAGCTACCTGACTGCTCCACCCCGCTACTAGAAGAAAAAATGAAGGATATTGATTTTTTGGAGCGAGAGACCGGGTTCGAACCGGCGACCCTCAGCTTGGAAGGCTGATGCTCTACCAACTGAGCTACTCTCGCCTCATCAATCCGGTTATTCTGACTCTAATGCCAAATTCTGTCAATACAATTATTTTGTGTTAGAGAATATATTTTTGTGACAAACATGTTAGAGACGTCCCATTTAAGTTCGAGCAGCTTTTGCTTGTGTAGCTGAAAACCAGATATAAAGCTAAAAGCTCTTAAAATGCCCTTCAGTCTTGTTTTTTAGCTTTACGTCGAATCGGTCTGCCCTGAACATGTTCTAGGGGCGGTAACGCCGTCCCTGT
>JASLKB010000225.1 GCA_030747775.1 Acidimicrobiales bacterium
CGAGCGGAGGTACCACCAGTCATCTGCTGTGAGATAACTGCAGCGATGTTCGAAAGTTCTTCGTCAGCGTCAGATCCACTGTTCTCACTGTACAGATTTCCTGGGCTATTTGGAATTAATTGTCCAGGCCGCGGCGGCGAGGTCCGTCTCGGGGAAGTGCTAGCTATCCTTGCCTGGCTTTCTGTGGTGCTGCCCTGCGAAGATTTGGTGCTTGGGGGGGTACGGCTGGGTAGGGTAAGAGTTGGAGAGAGGTTTTGAGATGGAGGAATTAGTTCATCGTCACTCTCTGACACGATAATTGGCTCCTCGTGTCGGACATTGACAGGGCTGACTGGCTCTATCTTGATGGTGGATGTGCAGGATCGACCTCGACCACGACCACGACCACGACCACGACCACGACCACGACTTCGACCCCGACCTGAAATGCACAAAACCATTAAATATCAACAAGGTATTTTAATGACATGCGTAATTGAATAACACAAAAATATAGCTAAACCAAGTCCGACCAAATAATTTAATTCAAATAAAACTCACCTCTCCCACCTTTTCCCGCGGCCAAGGACGTTTTCGACTCATGGTTTTGCGCCACGTGTTCGTTAAAATTTTCTGGTTTCATAACCTCATCACAGATTTCACATTTAGTAGTTTTGCCCTGCTTTCTTCTATCTCCGTCCCTTATCTTTATACGTTTGCTCCTCTGTGCCATACCTTCGGTCCTCCTCTTTTCACGTCGTTCGCGG
>JASLKB010000226.1 GCA_030747775.1 Acidimicrobiales bacterium
TAACAAGTCAAGCTCTTTCTAAAGTCGAAACTGAAGAATCTGACGACGACGAAGGGTCGTTTCCTACAGTCGGGCTGATCGGTGCTCTGGCTGGTCTCGCAGCCGTAGCCGGACTGGGGTTGACTTCAGCTGGTCAACTTATGCGGAAGAGAATCACCGGCTTCCTAGCAGGGTCAATCCTAGGATTTCTGATACTCGGCCGTAAACTAAACCGTTGTGAACACTGCAACAAACAGCTTTCAAGCAAAGACGGCGTCCTTGTTGACGAAGACGAAAACTACGAATGTGCTGAAAACCCCGATGGCGACCACCACCAGCTCAAAGAAAAATAATCCGGTTTTCTAGTCGGGCTGAGAGGATTTGAACCTCCGACCTTCGGTCCCCCAGACCGACGCGCTAACCAAGCTGCGCCACAGCCCGCCGAAACGAACTCTAACGGTTTTATAAAGTCTCGAAACCGTCCCTAGGATTTTCGCAAAATCACCTTCGCGACTAAGTTTTTCGCCGAAGGGGGAAACTTGATAAACAAACTACTTGGTGGCATAGTTCCATTTATTGCAGCTCTGGCCGCTTTCGCTTGCGGAGCCATCATGCTCGTAGCTTTAGGTGCGAACCCCTTCGTAGGACTAGAAGCAATTTTCGACGGGGCTTTTGGTAGCGGCGACAGAATTGCTGTAACTGCCGTTCGAGCCACTCCTCTCATTCTCGTCGGAGCGGGCATCACCATTGCTTTCCGCAC
>JASLKB010000227.1 GCA_030747775.1 Acidimicrobiales bacterium
TCAGTAACGATAATCCTCGTTCTTGTACGGCCCCTCGATTGGGACATTGATGTAATCGGCCTGCTCCGCGGTTAGGGTTGTCAACTTTGAGCCGATCTTTGAGAGGTGCAGCCGTGCTACCTCCTCATCGAGGTGTTTTGGTAGGGTGTACACCTTGTTCTCGTAATCTGCCTTATTCCTCCACAAGTCAATCTGTGCCAGGGTCTGATTGGCGAAACTGTTGGACATAACGAAACTGGGGTGGCCAGTGGCGCAACCCAGGTTCACTAGCCTTCCTGCGGCTAGGAGGAAGATGCTGTTGCCAGACTGAAATGAGTATTTGTCCACCTGGGGCTTGATATTGAGTCGAGTCGCTGAACTAGAGTCGAGTCTATCGACTTGGATCTCGTTGTCGAAGTGCCCAATGTTGCAAACTATGGCCTGATCCTTCATCGCTTCCATGTGTTCGAGGGTGATGACGTCCCTGTTGCCGGTTGCAGTGACATAAATGTCAGCCACGCCGAGGGTTTCCTCCATCGTCATGACGTGGAATCCCTCCATAGAAGCTTGGAGCGCACAAATGGGGTCTATCTCGGTAACGATTACCTTTGCGCCCTGGGACTTAAGGGCCTGTGCTGAGCCCTTGCCGACATCCCCATAGCCGCAAACAACTGCTGTCTTTCCTGCGATCATGACGTCGGTAGCCCTCTTGATCCCGTCTATCAGGGATTCTCTGCAACCGTATAGATTGTCGAACTTT
>JASLKB010000228.1 GCA_030747775.1 Acidimicrobiales bacterium
AACGCATCGTGGATAGCCCATGCGTAGTGCGTAAACGCTCCAGGGTTCACGACGATGGCCGCACATCGACCACGCGCAGCGTGGATGGCATCGACCAGCTCTCCCTCATGATTGGACTGGACATGCTCCAAGGCGAGACCGCGGGCCGACGCCGCCGAGGTTGACATAACGACATTGTCATCGAGGGTGGCAGTCCCGTAGACCTCGGGCTGTCGCTCACCTAGCAAGTTCAGGTTGGGTCCCGACAGCAACAGGACGATCGGCTGGCTCATGGGTAACAGTCTCCCACCCGGACGTGACTAGCCGGGAACCTATTCGGAGATCCGGTAGCACACCTCCTCATCGGATCCTCTCCAGCACCGAACGCACAATGTCGGGATCTACCCCCGGAACCACCTCCACACTGCACCCATCAGCGCGTGGAACCGAACTGCCATCTAGAACAAAGGTGAGCCCGTCCAACGCCTTCTTATCTCTCCTCATCACGGCCACGAGCTCGTCGGCGTCGGCTCCCTCAGGCAGATGGGTGGGCAGGTCATAGCCCTCCACGATCCGGCGATGTTCGGCCACCCGCGCCTCATCAATTCGACCTAGGGTCCGGCCGAGTTCGGCCGCGTACACCAGTCCGATGGCCACGGCCTCACCATGGCGGAGATCATATTTTCCGCTCGTCTCTATGGCGTGGCCCAAGGTATGCCCATAGTTCAGGATGGCCCGACGACCTGCCTCGCGCTCGTC
>JASLKB010000229.1 GCA_030747775.1 Acidimicrobiales bacterium
GCCATGTTACCTTTTTTAACTCTATTTTAGAATCAATAATATAACCATAAGCAGTTTTACCAAAATCTGTTTGATATAGCACAAGAATTGAAATGCCTATTACGGCCAACATTCCTAAAACACGATAAAACAAACGAATCTCAGAAAAATAATAAAACAATACAACCCCAGTCAACAACACTACTAATGACAACATTGTAAGAGGCACATTACTTCGTCTCTTTATACTCTTTGATTCTGACATGACAACTTCTCTTATAATTACAGGCCAGGAGGGACTCGAACCCCCAACCTACGGTTTTGGAGACCGTCGCTCTACCAATTGAGCTACTAGCCTATCTTCTAATTAAATCAGATGATTAGCTATTACTCTATATGATTTTTGCAACTACTCCTGCTCCAACGGTTTTACCACCTTCACGAATCGCGAACTTCAATCCTTCTTCCATGGCGATTGGAGTTATTAACTCGACTTTCATTTTGACGTTATCTCCTGGCATAACCATTTCAACATCTTTTGGAAGTTCTATAGCACCCGTTACATCAGTCGTTCTAAAATAAAATTGAGGTCTATAGTTTGCAAAAAAAGGTGTATGTCTTCCACCCTCTTCTTTTTTAAGAACATAGGCCTGGGCTTCAAATTTAGTATGTGGTGTAACAGAACCTGGTTTACATAAAACTTGACCTCTTTCAACGTCAGTCCTTTCAACACCTCTTAAAAGTGCACCAATA
>JASLKB010000022.1 GCA_030747775.1 Acidimicrobiales bacterium
GGGCGCCATGTTTTGCGCAAGACCAAATTCACCCTCACTCACCCACGGTCGCCTTAGGGCGCTAGGTGGGGGCGAGAGAAACCGATGGGAAGGAGAACGCGACTATGGCTGTCGTAACCATGAAGCAGTTGCTTGAGGCGGGTGTCCACTTCGGACACCAGACCCGCCGCTGGGACCCGAGGATGAAGCGGTTCATTCACGGCGAGCGGTCAGGGATATACATCATTGACCTCCAGCAGACCCTTGAGCAGATCGAGTCGTCTTACACTTTCGTCCGCGACCTCGTCGCCGGCGGTGGTCGGGTCCTGTTTGTCGGTACCAAGCGTCAGGCGCAGGACGCAATCCGCTCGTATGCCGAGAAGTGCGGCATGCCGTACGTGAACCAGCGGTGGCTAGGCGGCATGCTGACTAACTTCCAGACGATCTCCAAGCGGGTCGCCAAGATGACGGACTATCAGCGGATGCGAGATTCCGGTGAGTTCGAGGCGATGCCCAAGAAGGAGGCACTGCTCCTGTCTCGCGAGCTCGAGAAGCTAGAGCGGAACCTGGGCGGCATCCAGCACATGGAACGCCTACCGGACGCCATCTTCGTGCTCGACACAGTCCGTGAGCACATCGCGGTGACCGAGGCCAACAAGCTCGGTATCCCGGTGGTCGCTGTCGTCGACACCGACTGCAACCCAGACGTCATCCAGCACCTCATTCCTGGCAACGACGACGCCATTCGGTCGGGCCGTCTGCTCTGCCGGGTCGTCGCCGATGCCGTCGAGGAGGGTCGTTACATCGTGAACGCACGTGGTGGCGATGATGACGGTCCGACTTTGGACGGCGAGGAGAAGGCTGAAGCCCAAACGCAGGCTCGTAACGAGGCCGCTGCGGCTGCTGCTGAGCGTGAGGCCCGTGTGGCGGTCGCCGTCGAGGACCCCGCTGCGGAAGCCGCCGACGAGCCAACCGTCGCTGAGACCCCTGTCGTGGAAGAAGTCGCTGTCGAGGCCCCTGTCGTGGAAGAAGTCGCTGTCGAGGCCCCTGTCGCTGAGGCGCCCGGTGTTGATGCCCTTGCTGAGGGCGTTCTCGCCCCCGAGGCCGGCACCGACGAGGTGTAGGGGACTCATGACCGAGATCGCAGCGAAGGACGTCAAGGCACTGCGGGATGCCACCGGCGCCGGGATGATGGACGCTAAGAAGGCGTTGACCGATTGCGACGGTGACTTTGAGGCCGCGTCGCAGATGCTCCGCGAAAAGGGCCTGGCTAAGGCGGCCACCCGCTCGGACCGCGAGAACGTTGAGGGGGCGATAGCCCTGGTGTCCGATGGCCAACGAGCCGCACTGGTCCACCTCAAGTGTGAGACCGACTTCTCGGCCAAGTCTGACGGCTTCTTGGCGCTGGTTGATGAACTGGCCAATGCGGTCCTGGCCGAGGGTGAGGGTGCCGTCGAGGCTCGTTCGGCGGCCATTGACGATCTGCGACTCTCCATCAAGGAGAACATCGAGGTCGGCCGGGCGTCGCTTATCGAGGCTGGGGACGGGAATGTGCTCGATACCTACCTCCACGTCCAGGACGGCCGCGGTGTGAACGGTGTGGTGGTCGAGGGTTCGGGCATCGATCAGGAGACCCTCCATCAGGTGGCGCTCCACATCGCATTTGCCAAGCCCACTTCTCTTACCCGAGACGAGGTCCCGCTGGATCTGGTTGACAAGGAGCGCGCCGCACTGCTGGACATCACCAAGGCCGAGGGCAAGCCCGAACAGGCCTGGGACAAGATCGTCGAGGGGCGACTCACCGGTTGGTTCCGTGAGACCGTGCTCCTCGAGCAGGGTCTCCACGGTGATAAGACCTCGGTGGCTGACACCCTCGCCGGTGGCCGCATTGAGAGGTTCACCCAGGCCTACCTGGGCGCCTGATTGTGAGCGACGGTGACCGGAGCCCGGCCCGCTGGGACCGTGTGGTCCTGAAGGTTTCCGGCGAGGCCTTCGCCGGTGAAGCTGGCTACGGAATTTCCGGCGAGATCGTTGGACGGATCGCCGAGGAGATCGTCTCGGTCTGTTCCGAGTTCGACGTTGACATTGCGGTCGTGGTCGGAGGCGGCAACATTTGGCGAGGAATGTCTGGCGCTGGAGCCGGCATGGACCGTGCCCAAGCTGACTACATGGGCATGCTCGCTACGTCGATCAACGCCCTGGCCCTCCAGGACACGCTCGAACAGATGGGTCAACCCACCCGGGTTCAGACAGCCATCCATATGGCTCAGATCGCCGAGCCGTACATCCGACGTCGAGCCATCCGTCACCTCGAGAAGGGGCGGGTGGTGATCTTCGCCGGGGGAACAGGCAACCCGTTCTTCACCACCGACACAGCAGCTGCACTGCGGGCGGTGGAGATCGAGGCTGGCGCGGTCCTCAAGGGAACCCACTCGGGTACCGACGGGATCTACACAGCGGACCCCAAGTTGGACGCGGAGGCCACCCGGCTCGAGGAAGTCACCTATCTCGACGTGATCCAGAAGGGCCTGCGTGCCATGGATGCGACGGCAATCACGCTCTGTATGGACAACGACCTGCCGATCGTCATGTTCGACCTCATGGCCTCGGGTAACGTCCGGGCCATCCTCGCTGGGGAGTCGGTGGGCACGCTGGTCTCATGACCGGTCGGTCCGGTTGGCTCACCGACGGGGCCGTCGGACAAAACGTCTGGTGGATTATGGGCCGGACGAACCGGGGGATGCGGTGAGCGACGAGATGATCCAGATGGTGCTCGACGAGGCGTCGTCGGACATGTTGGAGGCTGTGACTCATGCTCGACGGGAGTTTTCTACCGTGCGTACTGGGCGGGCCTCGTCGTCCATCGTTGAGAAGGTCACCGTGGTGGCTTACGGGGTCGAGATGCGGATGCAGGAGTTGGCCAGCTTCTCCATCCCAGAACCCCGCCAGTTGCTGGTGACTCCTCATGACCCGGCCAATGTTCCAGCTATCGAGAAGGCCATCGTTCAGGCTGACTTGGGTCTGACTCCCGGTAACGATGGCCGTAGCGTTCGCCTTTCGTTTCCGGAACTGACTGAGGAGCGCCGTCGCGATCTGGTACGCATGGTGAAAGGAATGGCTGAGGAAGGTAAGAACAGAATGCGAGGTCTTCGTCGAGGTGCCCGTAAAGATCTCGACGACCTCGAGGGATCGGTGTCCGAGGACGATCTGAAATGGGCTGGCAAGCGCCTAGACGACATGATCCACGACTTTGAAGCCGAGATCGACAAGGCCTGCCAGTCCAAAGAAGACGAACTGCTCGAGTTGTGAGGTGCCGAGGGGCAATACCGATGAAGGCTGACATGACGACCGACGAGCCCGGAGGACGAGGGTGAACACAGATCAGGGTGATCCCGGAGAAGGTGGTTTCGACGAGATCCGGATTTTGGGTCTCGATGCACCCGACGACGTCGGGCCCGGTCGGTCGGTCTTCGGCGAGGACTCGTCCGGCGACGAACTTCCACACTGGTCGGCACGGCCGGCTGGTGATACGACGGGCGGCGTGGCGTCCGGCGACGATCCGTGGGGTGGCCTGGACGACGGCCCCCGCTGGTCCGATGACGTTCCGGACGATCACGAGTCCCAGCAGCCGGTGGGTGATGATCTAGATGCCGCCGCCGTCTTTTTCGATGACGGCCCGTTGGTGACCTCGACCACCGGCGAGTTCAATCCACCATTGCTGCCACCCGATGAGCCATTGCCTGATCTCGGGTCGACGGCAGTCGAGGAGCCTCCGCCAACCGTGGCGCCCGCTGCGCTCGGCTCCGACCGGGCTGCATCTTTATCGTCGGGTGGAGAACGGAACATGGCCGTGGCGGTGGTGACGGGCGTTGGTCTTGGTGCTCTGGCTCTGGCCGCCTTCTGGATGGGGACCGGTGCGGCGGTTGCCTTGATCACGATTCTGTTGGTGTTAGCTGCCGCCGAGTTCTTCATGGCGCTACGGCGGGCCGGTTACCAGCCGGCCGCTCTGCTCGGTGTGGTGGCTGTGGGGGCGCTCAACTTGGCCGCCTACTGGCGGTTCGAGGCCGCTGTGCCTCTCGTGCTCGGTATAACCATGCTGTTCAGCCTCTCTTGGTACTTGACGGGTATTGACCGGCAGGCCCCATTGCTGAACGTTTCGGTGACACTGTTCGGCGTTCTTTACATCGGACTGTTGGGATCTTTTGCCGGATTGATGCTCACCGACCCGAACGGCATTGGCATGCTGTTGGCTGCCGTGCTGTGCACGGTCGGCTATGACACCGGAGGACTTGTCATTGGTCGGATGTTCGGACGCAGCCCCCTGTCGGCGGTGAGTCCCAACAAGACCACCGAGGGCCTTATTGGCGGTATGGCCGTGAGCTTCGCTGTTGCCGTTCTGGTGGTGGGACGGATTACCCCATTCGGCCAGGACCCCGGAACTCTCGGCTCGGCTTTCGTTCTGGGGGTTGTGGTTGCTCTGGCGGCACCCTTAGGCGACCTTTGCGAGTCGATGGTCAAGAGGGATTTGGGCCTCAAGGACATGGGCTCCATTCTTCCGGGCCATGGCGGGCTCATGGACCGCTTCGATGCTCTCCTGTTCGTCTTGCCGGCCACGTACTACACGGCTCGGTTGATGGACCTGTTCGCCGGCTGACCCGAGGCTCGGCCATGCCTCCGACCTCGGTGGCCGTGCTCGGCTCGACGGGGTCGATCGGCACCCAGACTCTGGATGTTGTCGCGGCGCGCCCCGCCGAGTTTGACGTGGTGGCCCTTGGGGCGGCCCGGTCCGTCGACCTCTTGGTTGAGCAGGCTCGGGCCTTTAAGCCAGAGGTGGTGGCCATCGCTGACCCATTGTTGGGTTCGGTGGTCGAGGCTGGTGTTCCTGCGGGCACCACAGTGCTTGCTGGCCCGGGTGCCATGGCTGAAGCGGCCGTCGCTGCCGATGTTGCCATCAACGGTGTTGTGGGCTTCGCCGGGTTGCCGGTCACCCTCGCGGTGCTGGCTGCGGGCAGGAGGTTGGGCCTTGCCAATAAGGAGTCGTTGATCGCCGCGGGCCCTGTCGTCCAGCAGGTGCGGGCTACGCCGGGCGCTGAACTGTTACCGGTCGACAGTGAGCACTGCGCCATCCACCAGTGCCTGAGGGCCAACGAGATCGACGAGCGGGTCGAGCGCATCGTGTTGACTGCCTCCGGGGGGCCGTTCCGGGGTCGAACACGGGCCGACCTGGCGACGGTGACCGTCGAGGAGGCGCTGGACCACCCGACGTGGTCCATGGGACCGAAGATCACGGTGGACTCGTCGACACTCATGAACAAGGGCTTCGAGGTGATTGAGGCCCACGAGCTTTTCGGCGTCGACTACGACCGTATCGACGTGGTGGTCCACCCCCAGTCGATTGTCCACTCCATGGTGACCTTCACTGACGGGGCGACCATCGCCCAGCTATCGAATCCAGACATGCGTCTGTGCATGGGTTACGCGCTGGCATGGCCGGATCGCCTCGATGTGCCTTACGGGGCCATCGATTGGACCGCGTTGGACCGGTTGGACTTCGAGCCGCCGGACCGTGGTGCCTTTGGGTGTCTGGACCTGGCCTATGCCGCTGGCCGGGCCGGTCAAACGGCCCCCGCGTGGCTGAACGCAGCCAATGAGGTGGCGGTGGCCGCCTTTCTTGATGGGGCGATCACTTGGGTGGGCGTCACTGAACTGCTGGTTGACGCGTTGGATCTGTGGCCAGGAGACGAGGCGACCGACGTGGATGCAGTGCTCGACGTGGATCGTCGAGCTCGGGACGTCGCCACAGCCCTCGTTGCCGCCCGGAGCTGACCGCAGTGCGTTTGGCCGAGCCTGTCGACCACCGGATCCGCCTCGCCCTCCTGGCCGGAGCAGTGGTCTCGTTTGCCATGATCGGTGGGCTATCGGGACTGGTGGTGGTCTTCTCGTTCGTGGTCATGCTGGTGTTGCACGAACTAGGGCACCTGCTGGTGGCCCGGTGGTCGGGGATGCAGGTCACCGAGTTCTTCATCGGGTTCGGGCCCCAACTGTGGTCGCTGCGCCGTGGCGAGTGCACCTACGGAGTCAAGGCGATCCCGGCCGGCGCCTACGTGCGGATCACCGGCATGACCAACCTGGATGAGGTGGATCCGGCCGTGGAGCACCGGACCTACCGGGCCCAGTCCTACCCTCGCCGTCTGGCCGTGGCCCTGGCAGGTTCGGCCACCCACTTCGCGGTCGCGTTGCTGTTGCTGTTCGTCTTGTACGGCCTGATTGGCACCCCGGACCCCTACCGGTGGATGGTTGGCGAGGTGGTCCCGGGCACCACAGCGGCGGCCATCGAGGTGCGGCCCGGTGACCGGATCCTGTCGGTGGACGGGGTCGAGGTCCATGACTTCTCGGTCTTCGGGGCCGTGGTCCGGTCGTCACCGGGAGAGACCGTCAAGGTGGTCGTGGAGCGTGATGGTTCCCGGAAGGTGGTTTCGGCAACCATCGGGGAACGCTTCGGGGCTGACGGCGTGGCCCACGGATTCTTCGGCGTGGGTCGGGACCGGCCGTTGGTCACGGTGGGTCCGCTAGCCGCCGTGAGAGAGGCATTCGAGCGTTTCGGCGACCTGACGGTGATGTCGATCGATGGACTGGTCTCCTTCTTCAGTCCCGACGGACTGGCGAGGTTCTTCACCGGCGCCATTTCTGCCGATGGGCCTGACAGCGAGTCCACCGACGGTTCCGGGAGTCAACTCACAGGGCAAGGGGACGTCGTCGATGCCCGAACCGTGGATTCCGTAGGAGCGGTGGTCGCCCCTGACGATGCCGAGGATGAACGGTTGCTGTCCATCTACGGGGCGGCCCGGCTCGGCGGCGCCATGCTGGCCGATGGCTGGGCCACCTATCTCTGGTTCCTGGTGCTGGTCAACGTCTTCATCGGCGTGTTCAATCTGGTTCCGCTACTCCCGCTGGACGGAGGGCACGTGGTCATCGCCACCTATGAGCGCCTCCGGTCCTTCGGCGGACGTCGTCACACCGCGGACGCTGCCAAGTTGGTGCCTGTCACGTGGGCCGTGGTGTCGCTGCTCGTTCTGGTGGGGATGGTGGCGCTGTATCGCGACATCGTGGACCTGCCGGACTTGGGCTGAGCCGTCGGGTCCCAGGAATGGGCCCGCCGATAGCCTCGGGGAATGGAGGTCGAGGCAGGCATCGAACGTCGGGCGACCCGACAGTTGATGGTGGGGGACGTGCCGGTCGGCGGTGGAGCCCCAATCACGGTCCAGTCCATGACGGTGACCCGCACGGCTGACCACGAGGCCACCCTCCAGCAGATCTACGACCTGGCCATGGCCGGTGCTGACATCGTCCGCTGCACCTGCAACGAGCCAGAGGCGGCGGAGGGTTTGGCTCGGATCGTCCCCCGCTCACCGGTGCCCATCGTCGCCGACATCCACCATCAGTACCGGATGGCTCTAGCGGCGCTGGAGGCCGGCGTGCACTGTCTACGGCTCAACCCTGGCAACATCCGGCGGCCTGACCACATCCGGGCGGTAGCTACCGAGGCCCGTGACCGGGGCGTCCCCATCCGCATCGGCGTTAACGGCGGGTCCCTCCACCCAGACCTCTACGAGAAGTACGGCGGTCGGGTGACCCCTGAGGCCATGGTCGAGTCGGCCCTCGACGAGGTTTCCTACTTCGCCGACGTTGACTTTGACCTCATCAAGATCTCGGTCAAGGCATCCAGTGTCCCGCTAATGGTTGAGGCCTACCGCCAACTCGCGGAGGTCACCGACTTCCCTCTCCACCTCGGGGTCACCGAGGCGGGGCCACCACCGGTCGGTCTCATCAAGTCGTCCGCGGGCATCGGTGCCCTGCTGGCACAGGGTATTGGTGACACCATCCGGTACTCACTCACAGCCGATCCTGTAGAGGAGGCCAGGGCCGGCCGGGCTCTGCTGGAGGCCATGGGGTTACGGGAGCGTCGCAACGTCGATCTAATTGCGTGCCCCAGTTGCGGGAGGGCCGAGATCGACGTGGTTACCGTGGCCGAGGAGGCCATGGCGGCATTTGCCGATCGGGAGATCCCGTTACAGGTGGCGGTCATGGGCTGTGTGGTTAACGGCCCTGGGGAGGCCCGTGACGCCGACCTGGGGATCGCCGCGGGGAACCGCCGGGGCCACCTTTTTGTCAAGGGGCGTAACGCCGCGGTGGTACACGAAGATGAGATGGTGGACGCCCTCGTCGAATGGGCCGAACTGATTCACGAGGAGGGGGCCGAGGCAGCCCTAGCACGCGTCGACACCGAGAAGGCTCGTCGGGAGGCCGAAAAGGACCGTGACCGTCTCCTGGTCGAGCAGGGGGTTGACGTCAACGACACCGGTACCCGGATCGAACTCATCCGCCGCCACACCGACTGAGTCACAGTTGGTGCCCCTATGCGCGAGGGCGCCCTGCCGGTATGATCTCAGACGCGTGCATCGCCGGTTTCCGACGAGGCGTGGGCTCTGCCCACGCCTTTTGTTTTCGGTATCAGTAGTTGTCGGGACCGACCGGCGTATCGCCGACGACGAAGGTCGTGGCCACCTCCGGGTGGTCATCGGAAATCGTGGTTGCCTCAGGGTGGCCACCGGAGACAGGAGGGCGAGATGGCAGTGATCGATCGGATCGATGCTCTGGCTGCCCCCCTGTGTGACCGTGTCGGTGTGGAACTAGTGGACGTTGAGTACGAAGGTGGCGTGGTTCGCCTAGTGGTGGATCAGCCAGAAGGCGTCGGTATGGATGCCATCGCCAATCTGACCCGCGAGGTATCACGTGCGCTGGACCATGAGGACCCCATCTCCGGCACCTTCACCCTTGAGGTGACCAGCCCCGGGCTGGAACGGCCCCTCAAGCGCCCCGAACACTTCGTTCGGGCGCTGGGTAGCGACGTGACGGTCAAGACCACACCGGGTGTCGAGGGTGATCGTCGTGTGGTTGGCGTACTGAGTGCAGTAAGCAGTGACGGCATCGTCGTACGCCAAGAGGATGGCAGCGAGCGTTCACTCCGTCACGACGAGATTCTGAAGGCGCGGACCGTGTTCACGTGGACCCCCGAGCCGAAGTCGACCCGCAAGGGGAACGATCGGAGCGCCGAGGCTGCTCCGGGAAGGAAGGTTGGGTCATGAATCCCGACATGATGGAGGCCCTGCACGCCCTAGCGAACGAGCGCGGCATCTCCGTCGATTCTCTGTTTGCCGCACTGGCCGACGCACTGGAATCGGCATACAAGCGGATGCCTGGAGCCCACGAGTTCTCGTGGGTGACCATTGACCCCGACACGATGGAGATCCGGGTGTTCGCCCAGGATCTCGATGAGGAGGGGGAGGTGACAGGGGACGAGTTCGACGTCACCCCTGACGATTTTGGCCGTATAGCTGCCCAGACGGCTCGCCAAGTCATGACCCAGCGGATCCGGGAGGCCGAGCGAGACCTCAAGTACGAGGAGTACGCCGGCCGTGAGGGAGACATCGTCACCGGAATGATTCAGCAGACCGATGCTCGGTACACCCTGTTGGACCTGGGCCGGGTTGAGGCGCTGCTGCCCCAGGCTGAGCAGGTGCCCTTTGAACGTCCGGAGGCCAACGCCCGCCTCAAGGCGTACATCGTGGAGGTCCGAAAGACCGCCAAGGGCCCCCAGATCGTGGTCAGCCGGACCCATCCGGGCCTTATCAAGCGCCTATTCGAACTCGAGGTGCCCGAGATCGCCGACGGCGTAGTCGAGATTCGCGCCTGCGCCCGTGAACCCGGACACCGGACCAAGATTGCCGTGTGGTCCAACGATTCCAACGTGGACCCGGTAGGGGCCTGCGTTGGTGCCCGTGGCGCCCGAGTGCGCATGGTCGTTAACGAGCTCCGGGGCGAGAAGATCGACATCGTTCCGTTCTCCGAGGACTCGGCCGACTTCGTCATGAAGGGCCTATCGCCCGCCAAGGTTAAAGAGGTTCTCATTGACGAGGAGACCGGTACCGCGACGGTGGTCGTGCCCGACTACCAGTTGTCCCTGGCCATCGGCAAGGAAGGCCAGAATGCTCGCCTCGCCGCCCGCATGACCGGTTGGCGGGTTGACATCAAGAGCGAGACCCAGGTCGCACAGGAGGCCGCTTACGCCGACGTGGAGTGGGCCGAGGGTGAGTGGGTCGTCGACGCCGAGACTGGCGAGCAGGTTTGGAAGCCGGCTGAAGGTGGCCCGGCTGTGTCCGCCGGTGAATGGACCGAAGCGGCTACCGATGCCGGCGAGGAAGCGGGATAGGCGAAGAGAAACAGGCCACGAAGGTGGCCCGTCCGGGCGATACCGCTTCCGAGCGATCCGGCCCCAGGCGCAGGTGTGTGGCGTGTCGTGCATCGGTGTCGAGTGGTGATCTGCTCAGGATCGCCTGGCCGGCAGGGGCGGCCGGGCCGGCGGTGGGTCGGACGCTGTGTGGCCGCGGTGCCTGGGTTCACCCTGTGCCGAACTGCGTTGGGGCCCTATGTCCGGGAGACCTGTCGAGAGCGTTCCGGCGCAAGGTGACCCCGTCCCAGATGGCTGAGTTGTTGGTAGCCCTGACTGCCATTCCGGGGGCCAATTCGCCGGAATCACCGGACTGGAGGCCTGTTGAGGACGGGTGATCCACTCCGCTAACCGATAGCGTCAGACGGCGGTTCCCTGACGACGGGAGCCCATGGCGGATCCGCCGGGCCGCATAAAGGACCTTCCAGAGAACCCCGAGAGAGAACAGGACGTCAAACCCTCGTGCCGAAGAACATCCGCGTCTACGAATTGGCGCGCGAAATGGGTATGACCAACGCTGAGGTCCTGGATCTCTGTGGGTCACTCGGCATTGGGGTGAAGAGCCATTCTTCTGGGATCGTCGAGGCTCAGGCCGACCGGGCCCGTCGCAAGGCCCAACGTGAGGGCCTGATCCGTGAGGTGCAGCCCGATGAGCCGGGCAAGGAGTCGAAGAAGGCCCCCGTCCCTGAGCCGGAGCCCGTCCCTGAGCCGGAGCCCGTCCCTGAGCCGGAGCCCGTCCCTGAGCCGGAGCCCGTCCCCGAGCCGGAGCCCGATCTCATCCCCACCGCTGATTCCGCTCCGGCCGCACCGCGCCGGGTTATCTCGTCCAGTGGATCCTCGGCACCACCCAAGCGATCACCTGAGTCGCCGCCTGAGCCGACCGCCCCCGACGGTGCTGCCGACGACGCCCCAGGCAATGACAGCCCGATCGTGCCCGACCCGGCGGCCAAGGTCGCTGACCCGAACGCTCCCGTCGTGCCGCCCGTGGGTTCGACGCCCCCGTTGTCATCGTCTGGCAAGCCGATTCCACCGCCTCCTGGCCCCCCTGTCTCCAATTCCGGCAGGCCGATCCCACCGCCTCCCGGCCAGGCTGGTCGTCGGACAGCACCACCGACCGATGGCCCCACTGGTCGTCGGACCGGTCCGCCCCCGGTGGGCCGTCGTCCTCCGATGGGTGGTGGTCCTCGCGAGTCAGTGCCCGGTGCGGGTCCCGGACGTCCCGGCGGGCCCGGTGGTGGACCAGGGGGCCGACCTGGTGGACCAGGGGGCCGACCTGGTGGCCCAGGTGGTGGTCCGGGAGGTCGTCGACCCCCGCGTCGCAAGGGACGTCGGCGTCGACGCCGTGAAGAACTCCAGCCGATGGACGTACCGTCCTACACGCCCGATGACACGGCAGTGCCCGAGGGCGAGGTCGTCGTCGAGCGCGCCTGCACGGCGTTGGACCTCGGACCGAGGCTGAACCGTACGGCTGCTGATGTTGTGCGTTTCCTCATGCAGCAGGGCGAGATGGTTACGGCTACCCAGTCTCTATCTGACGACATGATCGAATTGTTCGCGGCTGAGTTGGGCGCCGAAATCCGCATGGTCGACCCAGGCGAGGAACAGGAGGTCGAGTTACTCCAACTGCTCGACGTCGTGGACGACCTCGAAGACGACGAGGCGCCGATCCGCCCTGCAGTCATCACCGTGATGGGCCACGTCGACCATGGCAAGACCAAACTCCTGGACCAGATCCGCAGTGCCAACGTTGTCGACGATGAAGCTGGCGGCATCACCCAGCACATCGGCGCCTACCAGGTGGAGCGGGGTGGGCGGTCGCTGACGTTCATCGACACCCCGGGCCACGAGGCCTTTACCGCCATGCGGGCTCGTGGTGCAGGTTCGACCGACATCGTGGTTCTCGTGGTGGCCGCTGATGACGGCGTGATGCCCCAGACCGTCGAGGCGTTGAATCACGCTCGGGCGGCTGAGGTGCCGATCATCGTGGCGGTCAACAAGATCGACCGTGAGAATGCTGATCCTCAGAAGGTGTTGGGCCAGTTGGCCGAACTCAACCTGGTGCCCGAGTCGTGGGGTGGCGACACCATCTGCGTCGAAGTCTCGGCCCTGCAGAACCTAGGTATTGACGACTTGCTGGACAACCTGAACGTGGTCGCCGAGGTCGAGGACCTCCGGGCTGATCCAGATGGTCGGTCCCAGGGTGTGGTGCTTGAGTCGTTCCTGGACACCGGACGTGGCCCGGTGTCCACAGTTCTGGTCCAGCGAGGCACCCTCAAGGTGGGTGACCCGCTTGTGGCTGGTGCGGCATGGGGTCGCGTGCGTGCCCTCGTCGACGACCAGGGTCGTCAGGTCAAAAAGGCCGGCCCCTCGGCGCCCGTCCAGGTTCTAGGCCTGTCCGACGTGGCCGACGCCGGTGAGGGCTTCGTGGTTGCTCCCAACGAGAAGATCGCCGGCCGGGTAGCCGACAAGCGGGGCCACTGGCGTCGTCAGGCCAATATCGGCCGGGACGCCCACGCCCTGTCCGGCGGAGCCCGTCTCGAGGACATCTTCGAGCAGATCCAGAAGGGTGAGGCGGCGACACTGAACCTGATCGTCAAGGCTGACGTGAACGGTTCGTTGGAAGCGGTCACCGAGAGCCTCCGCAAGCTCGAGCGTGAAGATGTCCGGTTGGCCTTCGTTCACCGGGCGGTGGGTCGTATCACCGAGAACGACGTTCAGTTGGCGGCCACCTCTAACGCCACCATCCTTGGTTTCAACGTCCGCCCGGAACGCAAGGCCCGGGAGATGGCCGACACTGAGGGCGTCGAGATTCGGTCCTACGAGATCATCTACAAGCTGATCGAGGAGCTCGAGGCAGCCATGCTCGGCTTGCTTGCTCCCGATTTTGAGGAGGCCGTGACCGGTGACGCCGAGGTCCGCGAGATCTTCTCGGTACCCCGGATCGGCAAGATCGCCGGCTGCTATGTCACCAACGGCACGATCACCCGTGGCTCCAAGGTCCGCTTCCTGCGGGAGGGCACGATTATCTGGAAGGGTGAGATCAGCTCCCTCCGCCGCTTCAAGGAGGACGTCCGCGAGGTTCAGGCCGGCTACGAGTGCGGTATCGGGCTTTCGGACTACCAGGACCTGAAGAACGGTGACGTGATTGAGACCTTCGAAGAGCGGGAGATCGCCCGCACCTAGGGCCGGCCATGGGACGGAGAGCAGCCCGTGGATCCCGTTCCGGCCGTTCGGTCCGCGGCTACCAGCGAGCCGATCGACTCAACGAACTGCTGGTCCGCATCCTGGCCGACGAGTTGGAACGCATTGACGATGAACGTCTCGGCTTCGTGACGGTCGCCGGGGTGGAGACCGATCAGGACCTCAGTATTGCCCGGGTGTTTCTGACGTCGGACGTGGATGACGCTGACTTGCTGAAGGCCATGGCCGAGCACCGGCCCCGGTTGCAGCGAGCTATCGGCAATCAGGCCAGGGTCCGTAGGGTGCCGCCGTTGACCTTCCTGGTTGACGACACCGTCCGATCGGCCGATCGTATTGAGGAGATCCTCAGGGGATTAGGTCCGCCTACGGCTCGCGGAATCGAGATCACCTCCGAGGAGGAGTGACCGTGGTGGGGCCAGATTCCGAAGGGCGGCCGCCTGAGGGATTGGCCGTCATCGACAAGGAGGCCGGCTGGACCAGCCACGATGTGGTGGCCAGGTCACGCGGGGTGCTGGGCACCCGTAAGGTCGGCCACTCCGGCACCCTGGATCCTGACGCCACTGGCGTGTTGGTGCTCGGCGTGGGCCGGGCCACCCGTCTGCTCCGATTTCTGACCGTCCTAGGTAAGGAGTACACCGGCCAGATTGTCTTGGGGGCCACTACAACCACGCTGGACTCTTCGGGTGATGTGACTGCCACCTATGACATGGCGGCGGTGACCAGCGCCGAGGCAGCCGAGGCGGCCGCTCGGTTCGTGGGCGAGATCGAGCAGATTCCTCCGATGGTCTCGGCGGTGAAGGTAGGGGGCCGTCGGCTCCACGAGATCGCCCGGGAGGGTGGTGAGGTAGAGCGTGCCCCCCGCCCCGTCACCGTGCACCAGTTCGACATTGCCCCGGCAGACGAGCCCGGCGTCTACGACGTGGTGGTGGCTTGCTCATCGGGCACCTACGTTCGGACGTTGGCCGCCGATCTGGGCGAGGCTCTAGGTGGTGGCGCCCATCTGAGGAACTTGCGACGCACTGCCGTCGGGTCGTTCACCCTGGCCGAGGCCCATCCGTTGGAGTCACCGGTACTGGTTCCCATGTCCGAGGCCCTCCGTGACCTTTCCTGTGTAGCGGTTGACGAGGAGACGGCCGTCGATGTTTCCCATGGGAGGCCCATGGCCGCCGAGGCATTGGGTGTCCAAGAAGATGGTGACCTCGGCGACCCGGGACCCTGGCCGGTACTGGGTCCCGACGGCAGCCTGTTGGCCGTGTATGAGCCATACGGCGACCGGCCCGGTCAGGTCAAGCCCGCCATGGTGCTGGCGCCCGCTCCTTGATCGGTTGGTCCGGGCCTACGGGCACTTGCTGGCTAGCCTCCTCGCCGTGGAGATCCGGACGGAACTCACCCCCTATCCCATTGATGCGCCGCGTACTGCGCTGACCATCGGGGCCTATGACGGTGTTCACGTCGGGCACCGGCAGGTCATCGCCGAGGTTGGGCGTCTGGCCGCCGAGCGGTCCATGGATTCGGCTGTGGTCACCTTTGATCGACATCCGGCGAGTGTGGTCCGCCCCGAGTCGGCGCCCCTGCTACTGACCGATCCGGCTCAGAAGTTGGAGCAACTGGCCACTACCGGAGTCGACCTGACCATGGTGGTGCCCTTTGATGAGGTGCGGGCCATGGAGTCGGCAGAGGAGTTCGTGCGCCATGTGCTCGTGGACTGCGTTGGCGCTGGCCTGGTAGTGGTGGGGGAGGATTTCCACTTCGGGCATCAGCGACACGGCAACGTGGACCTCCTGCGGGAGATGGGTGAGAACCTGGGCTTTGAGGTGCTCGGTCTGGGCCTGGTGGGCCTGGACGGCAGCCCGGCCCGGGACCACGAGCAGGTGTCTTCCACCTTCATCCGTCGAGCTCTGGCTAGGGCTGATCTGAAGCAGGCCAACGCCATGCTGGGGCGCCCCTACGAGGTTCGAGGGTTGGTGGGGGGTGGGGATCAGCGGGGCCGTGAGATCGGCTTCCCGACGGCCAACGTCCGGGTGGATCCATCGATCCTTCTGCCAGCCGACGGGGTGTACGCCGGCTGGTACGAGCGACCCGACGGCTCGGTCCATGCTGCGGCGATCTCACTGGGTACCCGCCCACACTTCTACGCCGACGGGGCGCTCCTGTTGGAGGCACACTTGCTGGAAGTGGGCGCCCCCAGTTCCGGCGGTCTGGATTTGTACGACGAGGCCGCCCGGGTGCGATTCGTGGCCTACCTGCGAGACCAGCAGACGTTCGACGACCTCGATGCCCTCGTGGAACAACTGCATCGCGACGTAGCCGACACCCGCACTGCCCTGGCCTGACCGGGTACTGCATATGGGTGCCCTGGACGTGGTGTTGCTGGTAGCAGGTGGCTTGTTCGCCGGCTGCGTCAACACCATCGCTGGAGGGGGATCGTTGCTGACCGTTCCGCTGCTGGTCCTCGTCGGCGTGCCGGGCGATGTGGCCAATGGAACCAACCGGGTGGGGATCCTGACGTCGAATGTCTCGGCCGCCGAGGCGTTCCGTCGACAGGGGGTTTCGGGCCTGAGCCGGGTGATACCGGTGCTGGTGCCGGTCATCTTGGGTGCGTTGGTCGGATCCGTCTTGATCTCGAGGGTGGATGCCGCGTCGTTCGAGCGGGTCTTTGGCGTACTCATGGTCCCGCTGCTGCTGCTGTCTTTACGGCCACCGAAGATTCAAACCGCAGCTGATCCGTGGTCGGTGCGGATGGCCGCCGTGGTCTTCTTCGGGGTGGGGTTATACGCCGGTGCCTTTCAGGCTGGGATCGGCCTGTTGATGGTGTTGACTCTGTCCCGGGCGGGGCTCGACGTAGTGGTGGCCAACAGCGTCAAGGTGTTGGTCGTGCTAGCTGTGACGTGTACGGCGTTGCCGGTGTTCATCGGCGGTGGCCTCGTGGACTGGGGGCCGGGTCTCGTCCTAGCCGCCGGATTCGGGGTGGGAGGAGTACTGGGGGCCCGGATCACAGTGGTCGGCGGTGATCGGGTGGTACGACCCGTCCTGACTGCAGCCGTGCTGGCCATGGCTGGCCACCTACTGGGCCTGTATTAGCGGTCGGGTGGCCTACCGGGCTACGCGGATACGCTGCACGCCACAACAGAGTCCTCGGGGTTGGGTGAAAGTCCCGACCGGCGGTGAGTCGACTTCGGCCGACGCAGCCCGCGAACCCCATCGATCGCTCCTTTTCGAAGGGCAACTGGTAGGGCCGATCAGGTGGGAGTCCTGGGCCGACGGTCAAAGTCCGGATGGGAGAGGACGTCGGATGCGGTGGCGACGCCGCGGACCGAGCCGGTGGCCTTCTGGTGCCCGGTGTCTGGTCCCGTCTCGTCGGCCGGGTCCCGTCGGCTCCCGACCCACCCCGAACGGGGTTCGGCAAGAAGGAGCACACGGGACAGATGTTCACGGGGATCGTCGAGGAACTTGGCACAGTTCGGGCGGCCGACGTCGTCGGCGAGGGTCGACGCCTAGTCGTCGGCGCCACGACGGTACTTGACGACGTGGCTCTGGGCGCCTCGGTGGCCGTCAACGGCTGCTGTCTGACTGTCGTCGAGTGGGGCGACGAATGGTTTGCCGTGGACGCCGTGCCCGAGACACTCGAACGCACCACGATTGGCGATCTAGCGGTTGGCGACCCGGTCAACCTTGAGCGTCCACTAGCCGTCGACGGACGCTTTGGGGGTCATGTTGTCCAGGGACACGTTGACACCGTCACCGAGGCGGTGGCCGTAGTCGACCAGTCCGACGGCTCTCGCCGGCTGACCTTCCGCTTACCCGACGATCTAGCCGGTCAGGTCGTGGAGAAGGGCTCGGTAACCCTTGACGGCGTCAGTTTGACCGTGGCCTCGGTAGGGGAGTCACCCAGCGGGAGTGGCATCTTCGACGTGGCCCTCATCCCTCATACCCTCGAGGTCACGACGCTCGGAGGCCGGTCGCCCGGCGACCGGCTCAACGTCGAGGCCGACGTTATCGCCCGCTATGTGGCCGGACTGCTGGCAGCCGGGCGTATTCCTGTCCCCACCGTGGAACCATTCGAGAAGAAGGGAGGCGACTGATGCCGCTGTCCAGTATCGAAGACGCCATCGTGGCCTATGCCCGTGGTGAGTTTCTGATCGTCGTGGACGACGAGGATCGGGAGAACGAGGGTGATCTCATCATCGCGGCCGACGCCATGACCCCAGAGAAGATGGCGTTCATGATCCGCCACACGTCAGGCGTGATCTGCGCGCCGATGTCCAACGACCGGGCCGATGCACTCGACCTGCCGCTCATGGTGGTCGACAACACCGAGTCGATGCGCACCGCGTTCACCGTGTCGGTCGACCTAGCGGAGGGCACCTCGACTGGGATCTCTGCGTCGGACCGTTCGGCCACCGTGGCGGCCCTGGCCGACGGGAACCGCCTGCGAACCGAGTTCACCCGACCGGGGCACATCTTTCCGCTGCGGGCCCGAGCCGGCGGGGTCCTCAAGCGGGCCGGCCATACCGAGGCCGCCGTCGACTTGTGTGCCCTAGCCGACCGCCAGCCGGTCGGCGTGTTGTGCGAGATCGTGAACGACGACGGGACGATGGCCCGAGTGCCCGACCTTGAGGTCTTCGCCGGCGAGCACGACCTCTGCTTCATCTCCATTGCCGACCTGATCCGCCACCGTCGCCGCCATGAGAAACTGGTGGAGCACTTCGGGTCGGCCCGCATTCCCACGAGGTATGGCGAATTCACGGCGCATGCCTACGTGTCGTTGTTGGACGACGAGGAGCATGTGGCTTATGTGCTGGGTGACATTTCGTCGGTGGATGCTCCGCTGGTGCGGGTTCACTCTGAGTGTCTCACCGGCGACCTCCTGGGGTCGCTCCGCTGCGACTGTGGGTCACAGTTGGACGCCGCGCTGGCCCAGATCGGATTTGAGGGGGTCGGTGTGATCGCCTACCTGCGGGGTCATGAGGGGCGAGGCATCGGCATCGGCCACAAGTTGCGTGCGTACGGGCTGCAGGACGAGGGGCTTGACACCGTGGACGCCAACCTCAGTCAGGGCCTCCCGGTTGATTCCCGGGAGTACGGCGTGGGTGCCCAGATGCTGTCCGACCTGGGTATCACGCGCATGCGCCTGATGACCAACAACCCGGCAAAGTACGGCGGTCTCGAGGGCTACGGCCTGGAGATCACTGGCCGGGTCCCACTGGACACGGGCGCCAACCCGGAAAACGTCCGGTACCTGGAGACCAAGCGGGACCGGCTCGGTCACAGCATTTCTCCGGAGGGCGGTTCTGCGAAGAGCGGCACTCCGGAGAGCATTGAGGAAGCGGAGCAAGGGAGCGCGTCGTGAGGGTCATCGATGCGCCTCTGGACGGCACCGGACTGAAGGTCGGGATCGTGGCCGGCCGGTTCAACGACTTCGTGTCCAACAGCTTGGTGTCAGGTGCGCATGCTCGCCTAACGAGTCTCGGCGTGGCTGATGACGACATCGATCTGGCCTGGGTGGCTGGCGCGTTCGAGGTGCCTCTGGCGGCCCGGGCCATGGCCGAGTCAGGTCGCTACGACGCCGTGGTGTGCCTCGGTGCGGTGATACGGGGCGAGACGCCACACTTCGACTATGTAGCCGGTGAGACCGCCGCAGGGATCATGCGAACCGGTCACGACACCGGCGTGCCGGTGGTGTTTGGTGTGCTGACCACCGACACGGTGGAGCAGGCCATGGAGCGGGCCGACGTGGACCGGGGCGACAAAGGTGCCGACTGCGCGGATGCCGCTGTCGAGATGGCCCGCTTGCTCACCGCGCTGGGCTCCTGAAAAATCGACTCCTTACCAGGTTCGGGAACCGGGGATGGTCGTTAGTCGCCGACCGCGTCCAAGCCCTGGCCGAAGCTGAATTCAACCACGTTGCCGTCTGGGTCGCCCAGCGCACACAGGTAGCCCACCGGAGGCGGGTGGTTTACCGGCTCCCAGCGCAGGCACCCTGACGACCGTCCGGTTTCGGCCGCGGCGTCGACCTCGGCTGGCGTGTCTACATCGAAGCCCAGGTGGGCGAACGGCGACAGGGTGGTCTGTGGCTCGCCAGAGTCCCGGGCTTCGAACGTCTGCACCATCACGAGGCCCACCGTGGCGTCGTCCTCGGCGAGCCATGCCACCTCGGCGTCCACGTCGGTCCGTCGATGAAAGGCCCGTAGCGGGGTGTGGGCCTCGTACCATGCGATGGTGGCGTCAAGGTCCCGGCAGGGAAGCGCCAGGTGGGTGAAGCGGGCCCTGATGCTGGGAGATGACATGAGGTGAGATTACGTCTCACCGCCGATACCCTGTACCCCCGTGGACGACCCGACCGGGGTCGTCCGGGGTCGGAATCGAAGAAATCCGGCCCTCCGCATGGCTTCAGACGACGTACAGCGTGTCATGAGGCTGGGTCCGAAACCCGAGGTTCCGATGCCGACCAACCTGCCCCCCAAGGGCGACACCATCGAGTCGAACCGGCTGCACGACAGTGACACCGGTTCGCCCGAGGTGCAGATTGCACTCCTGAGCGACCGCATCAACCACCTGACCGATCACCTGAAGGTCCACAAAAAGGACCATCACAGTCGGCGGGGCCTGTTGATGCTGGTGGGTCGCCGCCGGCGGATGCTCGACTACGTTAGTAAGAACGACGTCGAGCGTTACCGGGCGATCATTGCCAAGCTGGGCTTGCGTCGTTAGGTCGAATCAGATTCTGGGCGTCCCATGGGGCGCCCGGGTCGCGTCGGGGACCGGATCCGCGGAACCGACAACAAGATCGATGAACGGGGACGGCGTGTCGCGCCCTCACCCAACCGAGCCGCTGAGGCGGCCATCGAACCAGCCGGAGTCGTTCCGGGTGGTCTACGAGAAGAGAGAAGCATGACTGAAGCAACCACGGTCTCCCGCACCTTTGCGGGAACCGACAAAACCATGTCGTTCGAGACGGGCCGTATGGCCGGTCTGGCCGGAGGGGCCGTGATGGCCCAGATCGGCCGTTCGACGGTGCTGGTGACCGCCACCGGCGCCAAGTCCCCCCGTCCCGGGGCGGACTTCTTCCCCCTGACTGTCGACATTGAGGAGCGGATGTACGCCGCGGGCAAGATCCCCGGCTCGTTCTTCCGTCGCGAGGGTCGGGCCCCCGAGTCAGCGATCCTGACCTGTCGGCTTATCGACCGCCCACTGCGGCCGATGTTCCCGGACGGTTTTCGCAACGAGGTCCACATCGTGGGCACCGTCGTAGGTGCCGACATGGAGAACCCCCACGACGTCCTGGCCCTGAACGGCGCCTCGGCAGCCCTCATGCTGTCGGGCATCCCGTTCGACGGACCCGTCGGCGCGGTGCGCATCGCATGGTCGGCCGCCGGTGAGTGGATTCCCCACCCCACTTACGAGGAGGGCAGCGAGTCGGCCTTCGAGATGGTGGTGGCCGGTCGTCTGCTCGACGACGGCGACGTCGCCGTGATGATGGTCGAGGCTGGTGGCACCGAGGCCACCTGTGACATCTACGAGACTGGAGCCCCGATGGTCGACGAGGCCGTCCTGGCCGGCGGTTTGGACTTCTCCAAGCAGTACATCCGTGAGGCCATCGAGCTCCAGGAGGAGCTGGTCGCTGTTGTGGGTGCGCCGGAGATCATGGCCTACGACGTCACGACCGACTACACCCCCGAGGTGCTCGACGCGGTCCAGGCGGCCGGTGCCGAGCGGATTGCAGCTACGCAGACCATTGCCGACAAGACCGAGCGACAGGATGCCGAGGCGGCCCTCAAGGCCGAATTGATCTCCGAGTTGCTCCCACAGTTCGCTGACGTTGAAAACGCCGATCGCCATATCGCCGGCGCCATTCGGACGGTCACCAAGGAGGCGGTGAGGACCCGTATCGTCACTGAGGGTGTTCGCATCGACGGTCGTGGCACCAGCGATCTCCGGCCCGTGTCGTCGGAGGTGCAGGTCGTTCCCACGGCGCACGGATCTGGCCTGTTCCAGCGCGGTGAGACCCAGGTGTTGAACTTCACAACCCTGGGAACCGGACGCATGGACCAGATGATTGATGGCATCGATCCGATCGATCGCAAGCGGTTCATGCACCACTACAACTTCCCACCCTTCTCGACCGGTGAGACCGGCTTCATGCGGGGTCCGAAGCGCCGCGAAATCGGCCACGGTGCGCTCGCCGAGCGGGCCCTGTTCCCGATCGTGCCGAGCTTCGAGGAGTTCCCCTACACGCTTCGCCTCGTGTCGGAGGTCCTGGCCTCCAACGGGTCGAGCTCGATGGGTTCGGTGTGTTCTTCGAGCCTCTCGATGATGGACGCCGGTGTGCCGATTAAGGCCCCCGTGGCAGGTATCGCCATGGGCCTCGTGCTCAAAGACGGGGAGTACGTCACCTTGACCGACATCCTGGGAGCCGAGGACGCATTCGGCGACATGGACTTTAAGGTGGCCGGTACGTCGGAGTTTGTGACCGCCCTGCAGCTCGACACCAAGATCGATGGCATTCCCGCCGACGTTCTGGCCAATGCGCTGAACCAGGCCAAGGAAGCTCGTCTAAAGATCCTCGAGGTCATGGCCGACGCCATCCCCGCTCCGCGCGATGACGTCGGTGAGAACGCTCCGAAGATCGAGGCCTTTGAGATCCCGGTAGAGAAGATCGGCGAGGTCATTGGCCCGAAGGGCAAGATGATCAACACCATTCAGGGCGAGACGGGCGCCGACATCAGTGTCGACGACGACGGCATGGTCGGCATCGTGTCGATCGCCTCGCCGGACCGCGACAAGGTGGCCGAGGCCAAGCGCCAGATCATGCTGATCGTGGACCCGCCGACTGCCGAGGTCGGTGCCGTCTATGAGGGCCGTGTGGTGAACATCACCAAGTTCGGCGCCTTTGTCAGCATCCTCCCCGGACGGGATGGCCTCGTGCACATCTCGAAGCTGGGCGGCGGCAAGCGCATCGACAAGGTTGAGGACGTGCTCGAGCTGGGCCAGCCCATCTCAGTGGTGGTCGAGGACGTCGATCCGAACGGGAAGATCTCGCTGAAGCCGGCGGGAGACGTGCCGGCTAAGGGCACCGAGGCCCCGGCCTTAGCCGAGGACCCGACCTCCGATGACGGTGTCGACGAGGCTCCCGTCACCGAGTTGGCCGGCGATGACGGCGACGACGTTGACGAGACCTTGGCTGACGACGTTGACGAGACCTTGGCTGACGACGTTGACGAGACCTTGGCTGATGACGATGCCGGGCCGATCGAGGCCAGTTTCGAGGACGCCTTCAAGGCCGAACTCGAGACGGTCCATGGCGACCTGGGCGTCGCTGCCCCCGCCAACCGCGGGGGTGGTGGCGGTGGCCGTCGGCGCCGCCGGTAGGCATCCGTCCATCGTTCCGTCCAGGCGAACGAAACCGAACCCGTCGGGCGTCCCCGAGATGCCCGCATGACCACCGTCCCAGTGGTCGAATTGAGCCTGCCCGAAAACGGTCCGACCGCAGCACCAGGTGTGGTATCCGAGCACATGCCGGCCGCCCACTCGGTGTCGGT
>JASLKB010000230.1 GCA_030747775.1 Acidimicrobiales bacterium
CTAAGACTGCAATCGTTGTAAAAATCGAACAAGGTTTCATACATTGCGCAAAGTCTCTTAGGCGTGGAGGCCTTTGGAATCCAGAGTCTTGGCCAGCGAAAGAATGCCGGCCCTCAGCAGGGCAGATATTGGTTGACCACTCAGGTGTAGGGGACCAAATCACAGGTACTCAACTAGAAGAAATTCTTGAAGCCGGATATGTGCACGACCTAGCTGCGGATCTGCCAGAAACCGATTAGTAAAATTTGTCGGGATGAGAGGATTTGAACCTCCGACCCCCTGCTCCCAAAGCAGGTGCGCTTCCAGGCTGCGCCACATCCCGTCACCTAGAGTTTACGGTGGTGAAGGGACAGTAAAGAACGTCTAGGGTAGGCTTTTAGAATAAATTGAGTAGGGACAACAACTGGAGAAAGTAGATGCGTTTTCGCCGCTTTGCACTTCTAATCATTACTGTACTGGCCACTTTTGGATCTCTCATGGCGAATCCGGCTGGAGCAATTGAGCCATGGGACGTAACTGATGAATCAGAATGCTTGGCAAATGGTTTTATTTGGTATGGGGATGAGGGCTATTGTGACTACCCCGAGTGGGACGCTGAAGCTGAATGTATTGAATCCGGCAACAGCTGGAATGGCGAATGGTGCACTTTTGATGATGGGTCGCTGCACCAAGCGACAAACGAAACGGATTGTTTAGATCGTGGAGGCGCCTGGCAACAAGAAG
>JASLKB010000231.1 GCA_030747775.1 Acidimicrobiales bacterium
TGGCCATCCTGAGTACCACGACAGCGGGATGGCACCAAGGTCATCCTCGACCAGCATCTCAGCGATTGCCGCCGTATGCGGAGAACCCGTCGACTGACTGAGGAATACGACGCCACTGTCCTTGTCGCGCATCGCCTCATACCTCTCAAGATGCGTAGGAACGTCGTATCCGTTGTCTAGGACAACGAGGTCGACCATCTTGCCGTCGATTCCACCATGGTCATTCACCATGTCCCAGTAGGCGGTTTGCGCGTCCATGATCTGGATGACCAATGGGGCGAAGATGCCACTTAGGTCGGCGATAGCACCAACCCGAATCGTGTCCTCGGTAACCCCATAGTCATAGAGCGTTTCAGCAGCAACCGGAGCCTCGGGGCAGGCGCTGGAAGCAGCACCAGTCCATCCGGTCCAACGACCACAGTTGTCGGCCAGCCACTTGTCAGCGGCGTCCTCAGGCTCCATGCCGTCAATGTCGACGTACATGGCCAACTGGGCGATGTCCAAGTTGGTGAAGTTCATCCTCTGAACCACCGCGTAGGCGTTCGGCCACTTGTCCGGGAAACCGGACCACACGCCGAGCTTGAGGTACCCGTCCTTCGGGTTCCCGCAGTCATGCGTGGTCTCCGGGTTGATTCCCCACTCCGGGTCGGTCTTGCAACCCTCTCCGTACTCGGGGAACTCGATGAACTTGCCGTCGTACAT
>JASLKB010000232.1 GCA_030747775.1 Acidimicrobiales bacterium
TTAGCATGGTTGGAATTCCACCTTTTATAGGTTTCTACGCTAAATGGATAATCCTTTCTGAATTAATCAATTCAGACATGTTAGTGATTGCTCTAATAGGCATAATAGTCTCTGTGATCGCAGCTTTTTATTACTTAAGAATTGTTTGGTACATGTATTTTGAAAAAAATGAACTTCCAATCATGAAAGGAAGCCCTAATATCTTTCAAAAAACATCTATTTCGCTAATGGGTTTATCGATCCTTCTTCTTGGTCTATACCCCTCTCCAATTATTAATTTCTGTAGGTCTATTATTTCCCCATTTTTATTGATTGATTGATAAAAAAGGATTAGTATCATCAGCACAGATGCGGGGTGGAGCAGTCTGGCAGCTCGTCGGGCTCATAACCCGAAGGTCGTAGGTTCAAATCCTACCCCCGCTACCATTTTGGTTAGGCCCCGTCTGGGGCTTTATTTTTGGTAATTGGAAATGAATATTTTAGATAGAAAGGTTAGAGAGGAGATAGAAAATTCAATTAATTCAATTGGTTTTGAATTAATGGAGATAGAGTGTAGCCCCAATAGTAATGGGCTTAAAATTGTTACATTTATAGACCATCTAGATGGAGTGACGTTAGATGATTGCGTTAAAGCCTCTAAGTTAATTGAGCCTATACTTGATAATGAGAACGAAGAAGGTGCTTATCTACTTGAAG
>JASLKB010000233.1 GCA_030747775.1 Acidimicrobiales bacterium
TCCGGATCCATGAACGTGTCCCGCTCCAGAGTCACGCCGATCTGGTTAAACTCCTGCTTGGTGTGCTGCATGTATATTTTGATGAGTTTCTCGCGCACGTTTAAAATCTCTTGCGCGTGAATGGCGATGTCGCTCGCCTGCCCGCTCGCGCCTCCGCTCGGTTGGTGAAGCATCACGCGCGCGTTCGGCAAACTCCGTCTCTCTCCCGGTTCACCCGCCGCGAGCAACAGACTCCCCATACTGCTCGCCTGTCCCACGCAAAGCGTGTGCACGGGCGGTGAGATGTACTGCATCGTATCGTAAATGCCCAATCCCGCCGTCACGCTCCCCCCCGGCGAGTTGATGTACATCCAGATCGGTTGCGTCGGACTCACGCTCTCCAAGAACAACAACTGCGCCACCGTGAGCGAGGAAATGTTATCATCGATCGCTCCGTTGATGAAAACGATGCGTTCCTTCAACAGACGCGAGTAAATGTCGAACACACGCTCGCCTCGATTGGTTTGTTCGAGCACCATCGGGACGAGTGCGTATCGCCTCGCGAGAGGCGGGCGACGCGTCGAGACGCTCGACGCGGTCGTCGAAGAGACGCGTCGAAGCGCGTTTCGGAACATATCTCGATCTCGACGCGCGCGAGGGGTGGCAGGGGCGCGAGGCGTCGCGCGATGACGCGAGAATTCACGTGTTTT
>JASLKB010000234.1 GCA_030747775.1 Acidimicrobiales bacterium
TAATCGGGGTACCCGACGAGAAGTGGGGCGAGACCATCAAGGCGCTGGTCGTCTTGGTTCCCGATACCGGCGATCACCAACCGAGCGAACGGGACCTCATTGACCACTGCCGCACGAAACTCGCTCACTTCAAGTGCCCCACCTCGGTGGAGTTCCGTAACGAACTGGCCCGAACAGCCACCGGAAAGCTCCAGAAGTTCAAGCTGCGAGCCCCCTACTGGGAGGGCATGACCAAGCAGGTCAACTAGCCGGACCAAATCTGACTCGTGAGAAGCGAGTCAGTCCGTCCAGGAGGAGCACGACCCGATAAATGAATGAGCGACGCATCATGTGGGGCGTCAAGGGAGCCCTCGCTGTCAGCCTGCTGGCGGGCCTCGTGTTCCCCGACATCCCGGGCGTGGCTGGAAAAGGCTGGCCCGAGCGGTGCCTGGGCTATCCCCTGTCTGCACTGGTGGTGCCGATCCTCTGGAGACTCAACAGCCAACGCCATCGCCGCAACGGCGACCGATCTAGTCCCTACCCCCACCTAGCTGACGCTTTGCTGGTCACACCGTTCGTACTGGACCTACTGGGAAACCTGGCGAACCTGTTCGACACCATCTCGTGGTTCGACGATGCGCTGCACTTCACCAACTGGACCTTTCTGGTCGTAGCCCTGGTGTTCCTGGTCTCACCGCCCGTTCTGGAG
>JASLKB010000235.1 GCA_030747775.1 Acidimicrobiales bacterium
CCAGTAATCATATTTTTTACCTAATAAGCATGGCCAGGACAATCCACATGAGCATAATGTCGATTTTCTGGATCATTATCAACATGAGATGTTGCTATAGTTATTCCACGTTCTTTTTCTTCTGGTGCATTATCAATTTGGTCAAAAGCAGAAAACTCTGCTTTCCCATCATCAGATAAAACTTTAGTTATTGCGGCAGTAAGAGTTGTCTTACCATGATCCACATGACCAATAGTTCCAATATTACAGTGGGGTTTGGTACGTTCAAATTTTTCTTTAGACATAATATGTTTCTCCACAAATTAAACCGAATATCGGCTATAAAAACCTTGGATTTTGGAGCGGGTGAAGGGAATCGAACCCTCATCTTCAGCTTGGAAGGCTGTTGCTCTACCATTGAGCTACACCCGCCTGTCCTTCCACCTAGCAGCTCTGCAACTGGTGGAGGGGGTAGGATTTGAACCTACGTAGGCATAGCCAACGGGTTTACAGCCCGTCCCCTTTAACCACTCGGGCACCCCTCCTAAGATTATTGGAGAGCTTTCCAATGCTTTAAAATCCAAAGCAGATCAGGTTTATTGAGCTTTCCGAAAGGAAAGTCAATACCCCAAAACAAAATATTGAAATAAAACATATACGAATTAAAAAAAAAATCCATAAAATATTGATTTATTGTGGTTTCT
>JASLKB010000236.1 GCA_030747775.1 Acidimicrobiales bacterium
GGCAGGAAATAGCAGGGACCCAGAAGCCACCATCTGTTGGAGCCGTTGAACCCCCGTTGTCGTCTCCTCGGAAACTCCTTTGCAACTTTCCACAACTCCCGCCCAGAAATCGGGTGATTCGGAGTTGATTCTCTTTAGGAGATCCTTGATGCACTGCTCTTCGCGGTTTTCTGAATTCGTATTTACCCATTCACTTCCATTCTCAAGCTCGAAACCCTTGTGGATCAGCAGAGTTGCGTCCCCACCATCATCAACGATCAACTGGGGTCCTTGCTCATCCTGATGACTAAGGGCGAGGAACGTGCAATCCCAGTATTCTTCCAAAGACATGCCCTTCCATGCGAAAACAGGGACACCGGTTTCCGCGATGGCGGCGGCGGCATGGTCCTGAGTGGAGAAAATGTTGCAACTGGCCCATCTGACGGATGCTCCTAAGTCGACTAGGGTCTCGATGAGAACGGCGGTCTGTATCGTCATGTGTAGAGAACCGGTAATACGAACGCCACTCAATGGTTTTTCTGAGGAATACTTCTCCCTGATGGACATCAGGCCGGGCATTTCATGCTCAGCGATTTCGATTTCCTTTCTTCCAAAATCGGCGAGGGAGATGTCTGAAACTTTGTAATCTCTAGATGTTAATGAGTTCGGCTCTGGTTGCACGTTTCGTGCTACCGCAAGGCGAT
>JASLKB010000237.1 GCA_030747775.1 Acidimicrobiales bacterium
ATGAAAAATCTGAAGATTCAGCACCATCATTTGCAGACTGAGCCGTTATTTTAAGATTTTATTGATTTTTTAAAAATTTTTTAAAGTAATGGAGAGGTGGCCGAGTGGCTGAAGGCGCTCCCCTGCTAAGGGAGTATACGGTTTATCCCGTATCGAGGGTTCGAATCCCTCCCTCTCCGCAAAAAAATTTAAGACCATAGAAGTGAACGGAAAAGTAATGTTGCCCGTACACTCCTGCGAAAGCGCCTGTAGCTCAGCTGGATAGAGCGTCTGACTACGGATCAGAAGGTCGGGGGTTCGACTCCCTCCAGGCGCGCAACTTTAATAATATTTTTAAAAAGAATTCAACTAGTTAATTCCAAGAATGTCTAGAGGATTTTTAATTTCATTTAATTGTCTTAAGATCGGTTCATAATCATCGGAGTTCATAATTTTGTATCCGTAAAGTTGCAATGACGATTTAGCTGTTTCATCTAACAAAAAAACAGCTTCTTCTATAGCTTCATTTAAAACATTTCTTAATGAATTATTAGACCAGTTGGTTATAAGTGGCGGCGCAGGCATCGGATGTGTTTTTTCTATAACTCTTAAAAAATCAACTGCCGGTTCATAATCAAACCCGAGATTCCACACTACTTCATCTATAG
>JASLKB010000238.1 GCA_030747775.1 Acidimicrobiales bacterium
CCTTCGGTCCCCCAGATCGATACACCCCAAACCCCTGACCTGCACAAACGTCCCGATACGTGCTGTGACATGCAGTTCTGGTTGATCAACAGTTCGCGCTGGTTCGCGTTGTTTCGTGACGTCCCGCGGCCTGTACGCGGCCTGACAGTGGCGGCTCGTTCGGTGCCTATACGGCCGGCTGCAGGCTTCATTAGAGACGAAGCGGGTGGAGATCCCGCCTACCCGACCAGTCCACCGTCCGCCACCGCTGGCTGACGAATGCCCTGCCGGTTTCCATAGCATCGGGGTTGTGAAAGTCGGTCTCGTACGGTGCGCCGGTGTGGGAGCGCGATGGCGATGGGTTGTCGCGGTGCTCACCGTGGTCGCGTCGACGCTGTTGCTGGAAGGCGTGGCGGCCGCGGAGTACTCGGAGCAGCAGCGCCTCACCGAATCCGATCCGGCGAATAACGCCATGTTCGGAGCGGCCGTGGCGGTATCTGGTGATGGCGACACGGCGATCGTCGGCACCCCAAAGGGTGGTCAATACGTAGGCGGAGTGGCGACGGTGTTCGTCCGCAGCGGAACCACCTGGACCCAGCAGCAGGTTCTTTCCAATCCTGATCCCTTCGGACAGTCATACCTGCGGGACTTCTTTGGGGG
>JASLKB010000239.1 GCA_030747775.1 Acidimicrobiales bacterium
GCTGGATCACCTCCTAACAGGGAGACATAAACTGATTATGATGTCTGATTTATAAATTTAGGCCGTAATCCTGTCACCTTAGGTCGATCGGTACCTCAGATTATTAACTGTGAAATTGAGAAATCACTTATCATTAGTCTTTTAATTTCAGTTCCTAAACTTGTCTAGGTCACACCCAACAAACTTTCTCCTGGGCTATTAGCTCAGGCGGTTAGAGCGCACCCCTGATAAGGGTGAGGTCCCTGGTTCAAGTCCAGGATGGCCCATTCGTTGTTGGGGGTATAGCTCAGTTGGTAGAGCGCCTGCTTTGCAAGCAGGATGTCAGCGGTTCGAGTCCGCTTACCTCCACTGATCAACTACCTGATAACTCAAATTGGAGATTGTTATTTGTTAAATGTGATTTAGATGTTGTTCAACTGAATGAACCTAGCTTCCTATCACTCCTGAATTAATTTTAGGCTGATAAGACGCTGGGCTCACTGAATGTTCTAAGGGACATTCAGTTTGTTTCAGCAGAACCTTGACAACTGCATAGGAAAATCTAGAAAAATAAAGCATCTCATAGATGCATAGAAGTTTTTTCATTTTAATGATTAGATTTTTATGTTCAATTCTTGAGTTAGAGCAAATTTTCTAT
>JASLKB010000023.1 GCA_030747775.1 Acidimicrobiales bacterium
GACGAACCAAGGTCAGACCGTCGCCCACCGACAGCATGACCACCTCAACCCGGCTGTCAGCCACTACTCGGGCGTTGAGCTCCCGGAGGGCCACTGTGTCGGCATCGTTCACCGACGAGTCGAGCACCTTGCCACCCCACAGCACGTTGTCTATCGCCAGCAAGCCATGGGTGGACAGGAGGGGGACCAACTCTTCGTAGTAGGCGAGGTAGCCGGTCTTGTCGGCGTCGATGAAGGCGAAGTCCACCACCGTGCCGGCGGGCAGGGCCCGGAGGGTGTCGATAGCTGGGGCGATCACGAGGTCGATGCGGTCGTCTACACCGGCGGCCTCCCAGTGGCGGCGAGCGATGGTTGTCCACTCGTCGGACACGTCGCAGCACAGGAGCCGTCCCGCTGAGGGGTGGACAGGTAGGGCCCGGGCAATGGCCAGCGAAGACGAGCCGGTAAAGGTACCGATCTCGACTGCAAGCTTGGGGCGGATGGCCGACACCAGAGCGGAGAGCAGGGCGGCCTGGTCATCGGCCACCTGCATCCGGGCCCACGGTCCGAGCGCCGCGGTGGCCTCGGTGAGCGACCGGCGAACCGGGTCGGCCGGGGTGGTGTGCGCAATGACGTAGTCGTGGAGAGATTCGCCGAGGAAGAAGGAACGTTGGTCGGCCATGGGTTCCGGACCTCAGAGGCTGTCAGTGCCGCCGCGCAGCACCCGGCCGGGCCGGTGGTCGGTGAAGGCCCCTCCGGCTACCACCGGAACGCCCCCAACCAAGACGTCGTCAACGCCGGTGGCTCCGGCGTACAGGCGGGCTGCTCCGCCGGGCAGGTCGGGTCGCATGGAAACCGGGTCGGACTCCACAGTGGCCTCGTCGATGAGCACCACGTCGGCGTGGGCCCCTTCGACAAGGCGTCCCCGGTCGACCAGCCCGTATAGATCGGCCTGCACGGCGGTCATCAGGTGTATTGCCTCCTCGAATGAGAGGAGACCGTGCTGGCGGACTGGCTCGGCCAAAACCTTGGTGGGGTAATTGAAGGTGGCCAGCAGATCAAGGTGGGCACCGGCGTCCGAGGCGCCTATCACTGCCCGGCCGTCGCGCCAAATGTCGACCCGGGCCTGCCAGTCGGCGGCCGTTGCCGGGACGTCGGCCCGCCCGAACGAGGTCAGGAGGTCGTCGGCCAGGCAGACGTCCAGCAGAGTGTCGAACTCGCTACAGCCCCGCTCGGCGGCAATGTCGGCAACCGTGCGGCCATCGACCCCCCTGTTGGCAGGCGAGACGGTGTCGAACACAGTCATAGCGCCCCAGTTGGCCAGACGCCGGAAGGGGTGGTCACTCTGGGCTAGGTCATCGAGGCGCCGACGTTGAACCGGGTCGGCCAGCACCCGCTTCTTGTCCTCGTGAGGAAGGAACATGACCTCGGCCCACCCAGGGATGGCGTCTAGTACGAACCCGCTGGCCATCGACAGGCGGGCGGCGATCACCATAGGAACGGTGAGGGCCACTACCCGAGCGCCACGCTGGGCGGCGTAGGTCGAGGCGTCCAACTTGCGGAGGCACTCGTCGACGTTGCCGGCGGTTACCTGCATGACGTTCCAGTTGACCTGCCTGCCGCCAGCAGCCAGAGACATGTCGCACAACAGGTCCCTCGACTCGTCATCCAGAGGCCCTCCAGCGGCAGCGAGCATTTCCAGGCTGGTTCCCGGGTAGTCGACCAGTTGGGCGCACAGGGCGAGGACTTCATCGCGCGAGGCGTGGCGGCTGGGCACTGGTCGTCCTTCGGCATCGTTGTGAGTGGTCGACCATGTGGACGAGAAACCGATCCCCCCGGCGTCCAGGCCGTCGCGGAGCAGGGAAATCATGCTGTCCACCTCGTCGCCGGTGGCTTCCCGCTGGGTGGCTGCCTCGCCCATCACGACGCGGCGCAGCGCAGAGTGTCCAACCTTGAAGCCAGCGTTCACAGCCAGCAGGGGATCCACGGCGTCCAGATACTCGGCGGTGGTCCGCCAGTTCCATGGCACGCCCTCTCGCAGCGATTCGATAGGCATGCCCTCGACCCGTGACAGCATCCGCATGAGGTACTCACCGTCAGCCGGGTCGTCGGATAGCGGGGCGATGCTGAAGCCACAGTTCCCGGCGATTACCGAGGTGACACCGTGCAGGGGTGATGGGCTGAGGGTGCCATCCCAGAAGACCTGGGCGTCGAAGTGGGTATGGATGTCGATGAACCCAGGACACACAGCCCGACTATCGGCGTCGATGATCCGCTCGGCCTGTCCGTCCAGGTCAGGTCCAATAGCGGCGATGCGGCCGTTGCGGATGGCTATGTCGGCCCGACAGCGCTGACCGCCGGTCCCATTGACCACCCAACCACCACGGATCAACGTTTCGTACATCGGCGTCGACCGTAGCGACGGTGGGACGTCGGAGCCCCATTCAGGTTGCCGGTGGGGAACCGAACCCGATCCATCGGTACGATCACCGACGACCGGACGACCTGACGGAGTATCAGATCACGGCCGGAACCGGCATTGGGAGGCCTCCACTCATGGGCGACGTCAGGACCATCGATCCTCAGGAGCAGTGGCGGCTCCTCATCGGCGGAGAGTGGACGTCCACCGTCTCTACATACGAGATCGTCGACCCCAACACCACCGCAGTGGTTGGCCACGCCCCCGACGCCACGGTGGCCGATGCCGAGGCAGCCATCGCCGCGGCCAAAACGGCACTGCCCGGCTGGGCGGCCACATCGCCGGCTGAGCGGGGTGCCATGCTCCAGCGTCTGGCCGACATCCTGAGGGTTCAGGCACCGACTTGGTCGGCGCTGGTCCAGGCCGAAACAGGCGCCACGATCAACGTGGCCGAGAGCCTGCAGGTTGGTCCGAACCTGGCCGATCGCTATGCCCAGTACGCCATCCCCCGGAACCTCGACCGCGCCGAGTTGCCGGTCACACAGGGGGCTTCGGCCCTTGGTCCGGCGGGCTTGGTGGGCGCCGCCGTCTACCACCGTCCTGTCGGTGTGGTGGCCTGTATTACCTCGTACAACTTCCCGTTGGTCAACGTGGCCGGGAAACTGGCCCCGGCGCTAGCCATGGGCAATACCTGCATCATCAAGCCCGCACCTCAGGACCCCCTGGCTGTGCTCCGGCTCGGCGAGGCTGTGGTCGAGGCGGGCTTCCCGCCGGGCGTGGTCAATATCCTGACCTCAGCGGGGACTGAGGCGCCGGCAGCCCTTATCGCCTCGCCGGACGTGCAGATGGTGAGCTTTACCGGCTCGTCAGCCGTCGGAGCCCGGATTATTTCTGACGGGGCGCCAACCATGACCCGCGTCCTCATGGAGTTGGGCGGCAAGGGCGCCATGGTGATAACTGACGACGCCGATATCAGTAAAGCCGTGGGGGGGATCGCCAGCGTTTGGGGCTTTCACAGCGGCCAGATCTGCACGGCCCCCACCCGGGTGATCTGTCATCGCAGCAGGATCGACGAGCTGGTTGACAATCTGACGGCGGTGGCTGGGATGCTCAAGGTGGGGGACGCCACTGCACGCGACACTCTCGTCGGGCCCGTGGTCAGCGAAACGCAGCGGGACAACGTCGAGGCGTTCATCAGGGGTGGGGTCGATGCCGGCGCCACATTGGTGTGTGGCGGTGAGCGACCCGAGCTACCCGGCTACTTCGTGACCCCCACCCTGCTGGCTGACTGCACGGCCGACATGCATGCGGTGAGGGAGGAGGCTTTCGGTCCGGTGGTGGTGGTGCTGGCCCACGACGATGACGACGAGGCGGTGGCCCTAGCCAACGACTCGAACTATGGGCTGGCCAGCTATGTCTACAGCGGGGACAACGCCCGGGCCCTCTGCATCGCTAGGCAGATTCAATCGGGCAGCGTGGCTCTGAACAGCATCGTCCTCCACGCTGATGCCCCGTTCGGTGGGTTCAAGTTGTCGGGGATTGGCCGTGATCGCGGTATAGCCGGCCTCGAGGCCTACAGCGAGGTTCAGGCCATCTCGTGGGTGTCCTGAGCGCTATGTCATGACATTCCTGCACTGACCGGTCGGCCGCCGGAGTCGCGATTCGTCGGTTGGCCCGTCCATAATCAGCAAAGAAAGACGCACGGAGGACAGCACATGCTCGAACCGGGAACCCCGGCCCCGGACTTCTCGGTGTCCGACCAAGATGGTTTGGTCGTCACCCTTGACGACTTCCGTGGCCACTGGGTGGCGCTGTGGTGGTACCCGATCGCTTCAACTCCCGGTTGAACTATCCAGGGCGGGGGGTTCCGTGATCGAACCCCGGAGTACACCGAGGCCGGTGCCGTCATCGTGGGCGCCAGCTTCGACACCGTCGAGGCGCAGAAGCAGTTCGCTGACGCCCAGGGTTTTCCCTACCGGCTGCTGGCCGATACCACCAAGGCCATGGGTCAGTCCTATGAGGCCGACCAGCCAGAATTGGGCTTTCCTCGTCGCATCACCTACCTAATCGACCCGGAGGGCACCATCGTCTGCAACTACGACCTTTCTGGTCAGGACCTCGAGACTCACTCCCAGACGGTGCTGGACGACATCCGGGCTCGTTCCTGAATCACGGTTGAAGGTGGACACCGAGGGTCCGATAGCCACAGTGTCGCTGGCTCGTCCGCTTGAGGGGCTGAGGGTCATCGAGGGGACAGCGTTCGTGGCCGCACCCTCTGGGGGTATGACGTTGGCCCAGCTGGGTGCCGACGTCATCCGGTTCGACCAGGTGGGCGGGGGCATCGATTACCACCGGTGGCCACTCACCGCTGATGGAGTCAGCCTCTATTGGAACGGCCTGAATAAGGGGAAACGGTCGCTGGCCGCTGATCTTCGGGATCCGGAGGTCACAGAGTTGTTGACTGGGCTCATCGTCACGGCGGGGAACTTCCTCACCAACTTTCCGGCTCGAGGTTGGCTGGATCCCGAACGCCTGCGTGCCCGGAGTGCAGAACTGGGTTACGGCGACTTAGTGATGGTGGTTGTCACCGGCAGCCACGATGGCACTACGGCGCTGGACTACACGGTTAACTGTGCCGTGGGCTACCCGAGCATCACCGGCTATCCCGACGACCCCCGCCCGGTCAACAACGTGGTTCCGGCGTGGGACCTGGTGTGCGGCCAGATGGCTGCCACCGGCCTGCTAGCCGCCGATCGGCGACGTCTTCTGGGTGGTGGTGGCAGTCTGGTCACTATTGCCCTGGCCGACGTGGCGCTGGCTGCTGTCGGAGCTCTAGGCAACCTGGCCGAGGCCCAGATCAACGGCACCGAGCGGGACCGTGTCGGTAACGCTATTTATGGCGCTTTCGGGCGGGACTTCGAGACCAGCGATGGTCGTCGGGTCATGGTGGTGGCCATCACCGGTAAGCAGTGGGTCTGTCTTCAGGCTGCTACCGGCACCACCGGAGACGTAGCCGCGCTGGCCCACGAACTGGGAGTGGATCTGGGCGATGAGGGTGAGCGATACCTAGCTACCGATCGGCTCTGCGCCCTGTTTGAGCCTTGGTTCGCGGCACGGACGCTGGATCAGGTGGCTGTCGCGTTGGACGAACACGAGGTGTGTTGGGGGCCGTACCGCACGGTTCCCCAGTTAGTGGCAGAGGACGCACGCGCCTCAACGGCAAACCCGTTGTTCGCCGAGTTGGACCAGCCCGGCGTGGGGCGGCATCTCGTGCCTGGTTCGCCGCTGGCCTTTGGAGGAGCCGACGCTGTGGATCGTGGTGTGATGACGGCCCCACGGCTGGGTCAGCACACCGAGGAGATCCTGACCGCCGAATTGGGGCTGACCCAGGCAGAGGTGGGAGCGCTTGTGGACCGCGGAGCCGTAGCACTCGGCTGACCGCCAGGTCCGGGGCCTCGGTCGGGACCCGGCCCAGGGTCAGGCGCTCAAGGTGATGTGGCGCCAATCAAGGACGGTCTCAGTGGACCCGTTGGTCCGTTCGGCTTCCACCTCGGTGCGAAACGCCCGGAGTCGGCCTTCTGCTATCAGGTGCTCGTCGAGCAGGGTGTGTCGGAACGACAGGATGTCGTTCTCGAACACGGGCGCCGGATGGTCGCACGACTGCCAGCCGAGCACGGTGGCCGTGTCGGGGCGTAACCGGACTAGTGAGGCCTGAGCCAAGCCGATCGTATGGCCGCCGTAGACCAGCCGGCGAGCGCCGGGGCCGAGTGCCGGGTCGCGGTGCACAGGTGCGAGGTTCTGGGTGAGACGGGCCAGTTCAGGGGCGTTGGTCACGGTGTCTCGCATGGGATCGACCGTTGTGCTGCTGGATCTCGGGTGGGCGGTCTCGCCGGCCACGGGGATTGTGGCGCGGAATGGATCCAGGTTCCAGTTGTCGGGAACGAGCTTGGCCCAGGCTGCTAGGTCGACATCGTGATCGACTTCCCCGAGGTCGTCGTTATGGCCGGTCGTGATGTCGGGGTCGCGGAACTGAAGCATGGCGCACCGTTGGTAATCGGCCACCGTGGCTCCATTGTCGACACAGCTCGTGTGTATGCCAAGGAGAGCTAGGCCTCGGGCGGGCCGGTCGTCCCGGCGCGAGAGTTCCCGTAGCCCGCGGATAGTGACGGTGCTGTGGAGTGTCTCGCCGTGGCGTACTGGGCGGTGCACCGCCACGCCCCGGTAGAAGAGGTTGGCGATGACCGTCCGGGTGGCCACAGTGCTCTGACCAATGGATACCTGAAGCACGAGTGCCGGGTTGACCAGAGCCCCGGTCTGACCAGTGACGGCCTCTGCCAGTGGGCGACTTAGCGGGAGGGCCAGGGGGTCACCGCAGATGGCCTGGTAGACGGCCGCCACACCGGAGTCGATGGTGACTGCCGGTGCTGGGTCGAGGGTCTGCCCCACCGACAGGTCGTCGAAGAACGGCCCCGGATTGTCGATGGTTGTTGGCTCGTGCACGTCTGCACTCTGTCAGCCGGGCGGCTCCGATGGGGAGACGGGCCACAGTCGCAGCCGCTGGTCGGCTGATAACCGACGGTTACTACCGGGTGGTCATCGTGAAGACGTATCCACAGGTGATAAATATATCTCTATTATAGATAGATAGGTTCTTTAACAATAATCGCGAATCACTGGAGCGCGTCGAAGTCAGTTCGTACGATCACGTAGCGACCCGGAAACGGGTCTGGAAATAACGAGTAGTCAGATCGGGGAACACCGGAGAGGTGACCGGGCGATCGGGAAGGGGCAACTAGCTCTATTCCCGGTACCCGATCCTTGGGCGGTTTTCGGAGGGAGAAGACCATGTCAGATGCAGCGGCGAACCTGTACGTCGACTCAAAGGAGATGCAGTGGGTGGACGGCGTCCTCTGCCAGGGCAAGAGCGATCTATTCTTCGCCCCCTTCGCTGAGCGTCCCGAGGCCCGTGTTCGACGCGAGGCTCGTGCCGCCCAGATTTGTGCCGCCTGTCCGGCTATGGACTCCTGCAAGCAGCACGCGCGGGACCATCGTGAACTCGGATTCTGGGGCGGCGAGTCGGAGGCCGAGCGGGCCACCGCCGGGTTCGCTCCGACGACGCCGATCATTGGTCGTCGCCAGGTAGCGGCCCGCCGAGCCGCAGCGGCCCTCGCAGGGGTCGGTTGACCCGATACAGCATCCCGCCGTCCGGTGGGCAGCATCCAGTAGCAGGATCGCTTAGCTACAGGCCCCGGAACCCCCCACCGTCCACGACCAACGTCTGGCCGGTTATGTGTCGGGCTAGGTCGCTCGCAAGGAACACCGCGACCGGACCCACGTCGTTGACTGGGTCGCCGATACGACCCAACGGCGTCCTCGCCATTAGTCGCTCACTCAGTGACGGGTCGTGCCGTATGGCTCGCGCCAACGCAGGGGTCATGGCTACCGGGGCGATGCAGTTGACCCGGATCCCGTCCGGCCCCCATTCGGCGGCGAGCCCCTTGGCGAAACCCCGCTGAGACGCCTTGGCCATGGCGTAGAGCGGCCGGGCCGCGCTCCCCTCCATGCCGGCCGCTGAGGTCAGCAGCACGAGTGAGCCCGTTGTGCTGCGTAGGTGGGGATGGGCGGTTTGGGCACAGTCATAGGAGGCGCGCACCGAGGTGGCTGCCAGCGTGGCCCACTTCTCGTCGTTGGCGCCCTCCACGGGCCCACCTGTCGACCCGTCGAGGGCATTGTGGACCAGACAGTCCAAGCGACCGTGTGCGGCCACCGCACCGTTCACCGCGGCGTAGATGTCGTCGGGAACCGTCACGTCACATCGGACCCAGGTGGCGTCTAGGCCCTCGGCTCGGAGATCGCCGGCGGCCGCCTCACCTACCCCGGGACGTCGGCTGGCTAACACCACAGCGGCTCCGGCGCGTGCCATAGCGGTGGCCAGGCCGAGGCCGATGCCAGCGGCTCCCCCTGTGACGAGGGCAACTCGTCCTGCCAGGAGGCTGGTCGTGTCGGTCACGGGGCCATCCAGGTGCCGCTGTCGGCCACCACAGTGGCACCCGTGGTGGCCCTGTTTCGTGGATCGGCCAACAAGTCGACCAGCGATGCGATCTCGGTTGCCACGTGGATGGCGGTGTTTTGGGGTCTGCCGAGAGCCGGTGGTGAGAGCGAACTCTCGTCGGCGGGGCCCAGGCCGTCGAACAGCGTGGTCGGCGAGACCGTTAGCACCGTAGTGGTGCACCTGCGGCCCCATTGCTTAGCCACTCCCTTGGCCAGCGCCCGGATTCCCTCGCCAGCCGCTCCGACACCGACGTACCCGGCTGCCCCGATGAGAGCCGTGGTGGGCAGGATCCATATCAGACGGGGAGCATTGTCAGCCTGTTTCTCATCGCTGGCGGCCGTGAGCTCGCCGATGGAGCGGGCCACCCCGATGGCTTCGGCCATAGGGGCCTCACACGATGCGGCCCAGGCTTTAGTCGACTGGCGGGTGATCGTCGTTGGGCCGTCGGGGAGCGCCGGTACGTGGACTACCAGGTCTGGTGTGCCCAGTAGGGCTGCAGCCGCCTCTACGGCCGAGCCAACGTTGTCGATGCAAGTGGCTAACTCTGGATCGCGGTCGGGTTCCACCGCGGCCACGGCGTGGCCGCAGGTGTCTAGTCCGTCGGCGAGGGCGTCGACGAACGGTCCGGACCCGACTAGCAGCGTTCGGATCAGGGGAAGATGCCCCGCTGTCCGTAGACCACCTCTAGGCGCCGGAGGGCCACCGCGTAAGCAGCGTCCCGTCGGGAGGTCACGTCGAGTTCGGCCCGGAGGTCAACCACCGCGTCACACGCCTTCCAGAGAGTCTCCCGGAGCTTGAAGTCCACCTCGTCGAGGTTCCAGCGTTGGGCTGACCGGTTCTGGAGCCACTCAAAGTAGGAGACCACGACGCCACCAGCATTCACCAGTATGTCGGGAAGGACGTCGATCTCACGCTGGGCGAGGATTTTCTCGGCCCCCAGCGTCGTCGGTCCGTTGGCCGCCTCGACAATCACTTTTGCCTGAATCTGCGCCACGTTCTCACTGGTGACCTGGTTTTCAAGGGCGGCGGGGATCACGATGTCGGCTGGCACCGCCCAGAAGTCGTCGGGTTCAATCCACATGCCTCCCGGAAAGCCGGCGACCGTGCCGCGCTCGCGGACCCAGTCGGTCAACTCGAAGGCGTCGATTCCATCCTCGTCGGCCACCGCACCGGCATGGTCGGACACGGCGACCACTCGAGCGCCGTGGACCTGCATGATGCGCGCGGTGGCGCTGCCTACGTTGCCGAAGCCCTGGATGGAGACTGTGGCGCCAGCCAGGTCGTAGCCCACTTCGTCGGCCCAGTGCTGCAGGCAGAACACGACGCCCTGACCGGTGGCCTTTTCGCGACCAGGGCTCCCACCTGTCTCGAGGGTCTTGCCGGTCACGATTCGCTTAACGTTCTGTCGCTCCGTCGCGCCCATGGAGTTGGAGTAGGTGTCCATCATCCACACCATCGATTGGGAATCCGACCCCAGGTCAGGAGCCGGGATGTCGTGGTCGGGTCCGATATTGCTGCCGAGGGCGTGGGTGAAGCGACGGACGACCCGTTCCAACTCATCGAGCTCTAATCCGTTGGGATCAAACGAGATTCCACCCTTGGCTCCACCGAATGGGATGTCACACAGCGCCGACTTCCAGGTCATCCATGAGGCCAACGCCTTGACTTCGTCGAGGTCGACCATTGGGTGGAAACGCACGCCGCCCTTGTACGGGCCCAACAGGTTGGAGTGTTGGATGCGGTAGCCGCGAAACACCCGATAGGAGCCGTCGTTGAGTCGGACCGGGAAGTTGACGATGATCTCGTTTTTGGGTTGCGACAGGATCGAACGCAGGTCGTCTGACAGGTCAATCAGGTCAGCACCGCGGTTGAACTGGTCCAGAGCGGTGGCAAAGAGGCTGTTGCCGGAGTCGGACATTGTGGACCTCTCGGGTGGGACGAGGATCGTCGTTGACCCCCAGGTTCACTGGCGACGTTACCGGTTGCGGACCTGTCCAAGGAGGGAAGTCAGTCGGGGAACGCCGGCAACCAGTAAGCCGCCGACGACCGTCCCGACGATCGCCATTAGCCATGCCGAGCCCGGCGGGACCGCTAGTTCGAAGTACCGGCGGGCGAATGGCCACGCCATAGTCACTGCGTAGAGTCCACCCATCGCTCCGGTCAGGGCCACCTTCCACGGGCGGAGCGGCCGACTGATCCCAAGCAAGATGGCTAGGCCGACGCCAAGCAGGGTCAGGGTGGCCGTTGTACGGGCCTCGGCCAACGAGGCATCCGATCGCCGGACCATCTCGTAACTGACGAAGGTGACCGCGGCGGCGGCGGTTCCTGCGGGCAGCGACCACTTCAGTACTCGGGGCAGGAAGCCTGGCCGAACGAGGGAACCATCAGGAGCCAGCGCCAGGAAGAACCCCGGTACCCCGATGGACACCGTGCCGATCAGGGTGAGTTGCTTAGGAAGGAACGGAAACGGCACTCCGAATAGGCCGACAAGTGCGGTGAGTAGCACGGCGTAGGTGGCCTTGGTCATAAACAGGTTGGCCACCCTCTCGATGTTGTTGATGACCCGGCGGCCCTCGGCCACCACCCTTGGCAGTGTCGAGAAGCGGTCGTCGAGCAGTACTAGTTGGGCCACGGCCCGGGACGCTGAACTGCCGGAGCCCATGGCGATGCCCATGTCGGCTTCCTTGAGGGCCAGCACATCGTTCACGCCGTCGCCCGTCATGGCCACCGTCCGACCTCGGGACTGTAGGGCCCGCACCATGGCCTGCTTTTGGTGGGGGGTGACCCGTCCAAACACCGCTGGGCCGGAGTTGCCCCGGGTGAGGGCGTCGGCCAAGGCTTCGTCGCCATCAGGGAGGGTTCGAGCGTCGATGCCCTCGTCAGCGCCGGGAATGCCAGCCCGTCGCGCAACAGCGGCCACGGTGGCCGGGTGGTCGCCCGAGATGACTTTCAAGTCCAGGCCCTGCTCGACAAACCACGCGAGGATCTCCGGTGCCTCGGCCTTCACTGTGTCCTCCAGGAGGAGCAGGCACAGAGGTAGCCGGGTTGAAGGGAGGTCATCTGGCCTGCCGCTGGGCTGGTCCGGGTCGTGTGTCGAACGAGTCACCACCAGGATCCGGCGTCCCTCCGCGGCAAGTTCGGCCACTCGCTCGCGGGCCACTGTCCACTCCCCGGTGGGGAGCAGCACGTCGGGTGCTCCAAGGTGCAGGACGTACCGGTCGGAAGTGTCAGCGCCCGCCGGGACAACGGTGGCCGAGGCCCACTTGCGGGTCGACGAGAATGGCAGGGTGTCAACCACCGTCCAGCCAGGGGCAGGGAGGGCGGCGGCCAGAGCGGCGAGGGTGGGATTGGGTGCTGGGTCGGCGGCGGCCAGAGCGCCGGCGGCCGCTGCCGCATCGGCCTCGCTAGTGGCGCCAATGGGTTCGAGGCCTGCGAAGGCGATTTCGCCGGTGGTGATGGTGCCTGTCTTGTCCAGACACAGCGTGTCCACCCGGGCAAGGAGCTCGACCGATGCCAACTCGCGGGCTAGTGCTCGTCGTCGGGCCAGGGCAATGACGCCGACGATGAAAGAGAGGCTGGTCAGCAGTACCAGGCCGTCGGGGACCATGGCCACCGCGGCGGCCACCGTTCCTCGCAGGGCGTCGGGCCATCTATCCTCGGTTACCAAGAGCCGCAGGAGCAACAGCCCAGCGGCCGGCGGGATGACCATGGTTAGCCAGCGCAGTACGCGATCTACCCCGGTCCGAAGTTCGCTGTCCACCAAAGTGAAACGACGGGCCTCCTCGGCCAGGGTGGCGGCATATGAGTCGGCACCGATGTGGGTGGCCCGGTAGTGGCCCGATCCGGCCGAGACGAAGCTTCCCGATAGGACCTCGTTGCCGGCTACCTTTTCCACCGGTTCGGCCTCACCGGTCAGGAGCGACTCGTTGATTTCTAGGCCGACACCTTCGACAACCGTGCCGTCGACTACCACCTGGTCGCCAGGGGTTAGTGCCAGTAGGTCATCGGCAACGACGCCCGACACGTCCAGGTCTAGCGTCTCGTCGTCACGGACCACTCGGGCCCGGGGTGCAGATAGGACGGCCAACTCGGTCAGGGTGCGGCGGGCCCGTAGTTCTTGGACGGTGCCGATCACGCTGTTGGAGACGATCACCCCGGCGAACAGGGCGTCCCCGGGGAAGCCGGCTACCAGGATCAGCACTAGGAGCGCCCCCATGATGGCGTTGACCGGGGTGAGCACATTGGCTCTCAGGATCTGGCTGGTGGTGCGGACCGGGGCGTCGGGCACGTCGTTGACGCGACCGTCGGCGACCCGCTCGGCCACCTGCTTCTCGGTGAGCCCGCTGAGGGCACCGGTAGGTGCTTCGCCGCTATTCATCATCGGGTATCGGCGAACACGTAGCCGTCCTCGAGGAGGGTGAGCCGGTGGCGGGGTCCTTCGATGGACGGGTCGTTGGATTCATAGCCGGCATCACCAGTCCACATGGCCACCGGTCCAGCGTCGGTCCGGGCCATATGGGTTTCGTAGAACGGTGGATCCTCAGCGTCCAGTTCAGCGAGGGCGTCAGCGATCGTGGTGAAGCCGGAGAGGCGGTGGAGGGTCATCCAGGTAGGAGGGGCCAATTCGATCTCCCCACCGTTGCGGCGGGCCATGGCGTCAGCGGGACGCATCCACTCGTGGTCGGTGATCTCACCGTTGTCGATGGACACCTCTGACGCCGGCCCGTCGTGACGGGCGGCGAAGAAGAAGGTGGCGAACCGTTTGGGCATGACCGGAGGTGGTACCCAGTGAGCGAACCAGACCAGACTCGCCGGGTCCACGGCCACCGAGGCTTCCTCAGCCGCCTCGCGCACCGCTGCGGCCGCCGCAGTAGCCAACTCGTCGGGCTCTCCGTCGGCGTCTAGGACCTCGTCGTCGTCGTCGACCCTCCCTCCAGGGAACACCCACATCCCCCCGAAGGCGATCTTGGAGTTCTTTCGCAACATCAGGGTCTCGATACCGTCGTCGCCGTCCCGCAGGATAACCACGGTGGCTGCCGGGATCGGCTCGGAGCCGCCGTGCTGAGCGTGGTGTTGCGCGTAGGCGTCGTAGCGCTGGTGGTCGCGGTGGTCCGCCCCGGTTTCGCTCATCCGATGACCCCGGCCGCCCGTAGTTCCTCGATTCGATCGCCCCGGCCAGTCTCGGCGACCACTTCGTCGGAGTGCTGACCCAGCGTGGGGGCGGCCGGGTCGCGAAAGGCGGTGGGCGAGCCGTGGAACCGGGCTGGCACCCGGTGGTGCCGGACTCGGCCGGCCGCCGGATGGTCAAAGGTGGTGAACAGATCGTTGGCCACCACCTGCGGGTCGTCCGGCACTTCGTGCACGGCCCGCACGATTCCGAACGGCACTTGGTTGGCGTCCATCCGCTCGGACCCCTCGTCGATGGGGATCCGAGTGGCGTTCTCCCTGACCTCCCTGTGGACAGCCATCGACTTATCGCGGTTGCGCGAACGGTCCTGGACGGTGGCCACATCGGGGTCAGAACTGTCCGCGTCGAGTGCCCGGGCTAGCCCGTGGAACTCGTCGTCGGCGGGCACGGCGATCGCGGCGAAGCCGCCGTCAAAGGCCAGTGGGGTGTTGTTGGCAGCTACCGACTGGGGCCCTAAGTGGTCGCCATCCAGGATGATCTCGTGGTCGGCGCCGTCCACGAAAAGGAAGGCGATGCAGGCGTCCAGCATCGACAGTTCGATGTGCTGACCCCCGAATCCCCGTTCTCGGGCGAAGAGCGCAGCGGTGATGGCCTGGCAGGCCGTGTAAGCGGTGACCTTGTCGCACGCCAACTGCTTTAGGAACTTGGGCTGGTTGTCGTTGGTGCCAGTCTGGCTGGCGGCCATTCCGGAGTGGGCCTGGATCACCGTGTCATAGACACGGCGGTGGCTGTAGGGGCCGTCAGGGCCGAAGCCGGTTAGGTCGGCGTAGACGATGTCCGGGTTGACGGCCACCACATCGACGTAGGCGATGCCGAGTCGCTCGGCTACTCCTGGTCGGAAGTTCTGGACTAGCACGTCGGCCTCGACGATCAGGTCGTTGAGGATTGCCCGCCCCTCGTCCTGTTGGAGGTCCAGGACGATCGACCGCTTGCCGCGGTTGGCGATCTGGAACATGGACGAGACCCCGGCCACCGAACTACCTATCCAGCGGACCACGTCCCCAGTCGGAGCCTGCTCGACCTTGACGCACTCAGCGCCTTGGTCGACGAGCATCCCCGCGGCGAGTGGGCCGGTGAGGGCGACGGAGAGGTCGATGATGCGGATGCCGTCGAGGGGGCCAGGCATGGGTCGACGGTAGCCGGGGTCTCGATCGGGCGGGCAGCCGGACGCAACCCCCAACGACCGACAGGCCTACCGTCGGGGACGGTGCGCCGTCCGTGGCCGCCGGGAGGGAGGACGAGGTGATCCAGCAACTGCACGGCCGGGTTGCCGTGGTGACCGGTGCGGCGTCAGGCATCGGGCTGGCCATGGTCGAGGCATTCCTGGTCGAAGGAATGTCCGTGGTGTTGTCCGATATTGACGGTGATGCGCTGGCTGGGGAGGTCGACCGTCTATCGGCCGAGGTCGGTGAACGGGTGTCGGGCGAGCCGTGCGATGTGACCGACCCCGATTCCGTCACCACCCTGGCTGATGTGGTCTGGGATCGCCACGGTGGGGTTCACGTCCTCTGCAACAACGCCGGAGTGGGCCCTGCCGGTGCCATGTTGGACACAACCCCGTCGGAGTGGCGCTGGACTTTCGACGTGAACGTGCTGGGCGTCGTTCACGGGGTGTTGGCCTTCGCCCCGAGGATGCTGGCTGCTGGTGTGGGCCACATCGTCAATGTGGCCTCTCAGGCCGGTCTCATGACGAACGCCTTCCTGGGGATGTATGCGGCCAGTAAGCACGCCGTGGTGGGGTTGTCCGAGGCCCTTCACCGGGAGCTGGAACAAACGCCGATCGGAGTGTCGTGCCTTTGTCCGGAACTGGTGTCGACTGCCATCTTCGACGTGGCCCGTCTGCGACCCGACTGGGTGGAGGTGGGCGAGACGAACGACGCCACCCAGGCCTCGTTGGCCAAGCTGCTGGCCGAGCGAGGGATTAGTACCGATTTGGTGGCCGAACGAGTAGTGGACGCCGTCCGGTCAGGCCGGTTCTGGGTGTTTACACACGACGCCACGCTGCCGGCGGCGTCGCGCCGGTTCGAGGATCTGCAGGCCGGACGGAACCCTACGGGTCTCGTCTGATTGTTTCTCGGCTGCCCGGGTTCTCAGCCTCCTAGGTCGTACTTGGAGAAGTCCACTTGACCGGTGGTCAAGGCGGCCATGAACCCGCCGTCGATGTCAAGGTTCACACCATTGATATAGCTGGCCGTCTGGTGGTGGCCCAGGAACAACATCGCGGGCGCCATCTCTGCCGGGCTGGCCAGCCGCCCTATGCCGGCGTCGGCCGTCATGTCGATGGCGGCGTCACCCATGGCTTGACGGAAGTCCACCATGATCTTGGTGTCAGTCACCCCAGGGCAGATGGCATTGACGCGCACGCCGGAGCGGATGGCGCTGGTTGACCGCCACATCGTCCAGAACTGCACGCACTCCTTAGAGAAGCTGTAGCCGTCGCCGACCAGATCCTCTCGGCCGTCCAACCAGGTGTCTCCGGCGGCGAAGTCGTCGGTGGCTAGCAGCTCAGACAGTTCTGTCCGGTGGCTGGGCCAGCCACCACCGGCCAGCGAGGCGATGCTGGTGATCGACGCGTCGTCACTCATCCGGTCAAAGACGGCCTCTGTTAGGTGTCGGAGGCCTAGAAAGTTGACTCGCATCACGGTCCGGGGGTCGAAGCGGGTGCCGCCGGGAATCCCGGCACAATGCATGAGGGCGTCAATCCTTGGAGGGAGGTCGTCCAGAACACCATCGATGGATGCGGGGTCCCCGAGATTGACATGCCGGGCCGAGGCCACCGGTGCCGTGATCTCGGCAACGTCCAGGGCGTGCACCTCGGCGTCGGCTTCTAGTAGGAGAGCAACGGTCTCGGCTCCCATGCCGGTTGCCGCGCCGGTCACCACCACGGTTCGTCTGGCATAGCTGAGTAACGGGTCGGGCAAGGGATTGGTCATCGTGGAGGGATGGTTCTCAACAAGGGGAAGTTAAGGAATTGGATCAGAAGGGTGCTCGGTCGAACCAGGCAGACTCCTCGCGGAGACGCCGACTGCGCCACCCGTTAGGGGTTCGGACTAGGTCGTGGTGGTACCAGCCTCCGGTGAACCAGGTATCGCCACCGGGAAGTCGCATCGGGTTGTTGAACATGGCGGTCACGGTCGCTGAGTCGCCGTTCACCTCCAGATCGATGTTGGATACCAGATGCTGGGTCATCTCGAACATCTCCAGAGAGGTCGAGAGGAACTCGACGATCTCATCGATGGTGCCGGCGATCCCACCGGCCGACGTGTAGTCGATCTCTGCGTCGGTGGTGAAGATCGAGCGGTACTGCTCCCAGTCCCGGCGGTCGACGGCCGTGGCGTAGCGGGTGAGGAGGTCTTCCGCGGCGATTCGGTCTTCGAGTGCCTGCCGGTCCATATGAGAAATCTAGGGCCGAGAGCATGTGGACACCGGATCGGAACCAATGTCGGATCGGTCTCTATTGTCATGTCCATGTCGAACCCCTCTGCGCACGAATCGGCTATCCGGGACCTGGACCTGTCCTACATCGATCCGTTCTGGACGGGTCCAATGGAGGAACGTTTGGAGGGATTCTCCGCGTTGCGACGCCACGACCCGATTCGGTTCTTCGCAGAACAGGACACGGAGTATCTGCTCGCCGGTCCGGGCTATTGGGCGGTTACCCGTCATGCCGATGTGGTGGAGGCCAGCCGGCGTCCTGATGCCTTCTGTTCCGGGGAGGGAACCAACATCCCTGACCTGCCCCCCGAATTCCGTGAGTTCTTCGGGTCGATGATCAACATGGACGACCCAAGGCATGCTCGATTCCGGAGGATCGTCTCGGCGGGGTTCACTCCGAGGATGATGCGGTCGCTCGAGGAGGGGATAGAGCGTACGGCCACCTCAATTGTCGACCAAGTGATCGGGTTGGGCTCGTGTGACTTCGTGACCGAGGTGGCGTCTCGACTACCCCTGGTTGTGATCTGCGACATGATGGGCATCGCTCGGGAACGCCATGACGAGGTGTTTGACCTGTCGAACATCGTGCTTAGCCAGGGCGACCCGGAGTATGTCCCGGAGGGTTCTAACCCGTTGGAGGCATTCTTGAGTGCTGGTGCGGGATTGTCGGCGATCATGGAGGAGACGGCGGCGGATCGTCGGGGCGGTGATAGCGACGATCTCACTTCGCTGCTGGTGAACGCCGAGGTGGACGGGGAGCGGCTCACTAATGAAGAGTTATCCGCTTTTTTTGTCCTTTTGTGCGTGGCTGGCAACGAGACGACCCGTAACGCCATCTCTTGGGGCCTTCACTACCTGACTGTCAACCCAGACCAGCGGGACATCTGGATGGCAGATATCGATGGACTAACGGCCACGGCGGTGGATGAGATCGTCCGGATGGCTAGCCCGGTGATCCATTTTCGTCGGACGGTGACCACTGACGGCGTGCGGCTCGGCGGTCACGAGTTCCGCGCCGGGGAGAAGTTGGTGCTCTGGTATGCCTCGGCCAATCGGGATGAGGCGGTATTTGATGCTCCCGACCGGTTCGACGTGACACGAGATCCCAATCCTCACGTTGGCTTTGGTGGTCCGGGCCCCCACTTCTGCCTGGGAGCCCACCTGGCCCGTCGGGAGGTCGGTGTGATGTTCCGTGAATTGCTGACTCGTTTGCCTGATATTCACGCCACCGCTGAGCCCGACCGTCTGCGGTCCAACTTTGTCAATGGAATCAAGCACCTCCCATGCGCCTACACGTCGGCATAGGCGTTTGAAAGCCTTCTGGCGGGAGTGAGTTAGGTAACTCGCTGAGCGTAACGTTCAATCTGGTCAACTGTGAGGTCTCGCAGGTCGTCGCCTTGACGCCAAGCGCGGTACCAGGCCGCTGTTTCAGCCATCGCCTCTTTGAAGTTCAGATGTGGCTGCCATAGGAGCATCGTGTGGGCTAGAGATGAGTCAAGGTGGAGGAGGTTCGCTTCCGCGGGAGCGAATTCGGCGTCCGGGTCGGAGGTCCATGAGGCGTCCGGAATGTGCTCGGACCATGCGTCCAGTAGATCGGCGACTGTGTGCTCGGCAACCGTTGGTCCGAAGTTGAACGATCCGCCGTCAATCCCGGGCTGTCCATCCAGAAGGGCGGCTCCAAGTCGGAGGTAGCCCTCCACTGGGTCCAGGACGTGCTGCCATGGCCGGGTGGCGGTGGGGTGACGCACCTTGACGGGTATCCCAGCTGCCCAGGCCCGGGCGGCATCGGCCATGACTCGGTCCTCGGCCCAGTCGCCACCTCCGATCACGTTGCCGGCCCGAGCGGTGGCCAGTCCGGTTGGTGAACCGGCTAGGAAAGAGCGGTGGTAGGCGTGGGCCACCATTTCAGCAGCTGCTTTCGAGGCGCTGTAGGGATCGTGCCCCCCGAGATGGTCAGTCTCTACGTAACCGGTCGTCCGTTCCTCATTTCGGTACACCTTGTCGCTGGTCACAACCACCACGGCGCGGATCCCAGGTTGGTGACGGACCGCCTCGAGGAGGTGGACTGTGCCCATCACATTGGACTGGAAGGTCTCAACCGGGTTCCGGTGGGACCGTAGGACTAGGGGCTGGGCGGCTAGGTGGAACACGATTTCCGGCTGGATCTCGTCAATTATCGAGGCGACTGCGTCGGGTGATTGGACGTCTCCCAGACGGTGATCAACCAGGTCAGCGAGGTTGACCAGTTCGAACATAGAAGGATCGGGGAGTACCTCGCGGGAGAACCCGACGACCGTAGCGCCGAGAAGGTTTAGCCAGAGGCTCAACCAGGATCCCTTGAAACCAGTGTGGCCGGTTACCAGGACCCGGCGGTCCGTGTAAGCGTCCCCTAGCGACTTTTCGATCACGGGGTGGCAGTTGGATTCGGGTGAGGTGAGGGGTGTCGGTCCATCGGGGACAACGGTACCGGGGCATGGGCCGTCGGCTGGGGCGTTAATCGTCTCTGGACCCAATTCGGCTGTCGACGGTTGCAGTCATTCCATCGTTCCAGTCAACGTTGCAGGGTCCGGTGAGGGACAGGCGCTTCGTCGGGTCCGCCGCACTACCTGGCTGACCACCTGGGAGGTCGTACCGGGCGATTTCGGGCTCAACCCCCAGATGGGCGCCATATAGGGCCACCCACTCCTCGGCGGTTACCACGTCGTCCCCACACCAGTTGACGATGGTGGCCGGTGCTGAAGCGGCTCCCAACAGGGCCTCCACCTGACGGGCCATGTCGTCCTCGTGGATCGGGCTGTAGGCGTTGGGTCCCGGTTCACGCAGCCACACTGGCTCGCCGGCCGCCACCCAGTCCCCGTGGTAGGCGGGCAGGCCACCGTTGGGTCCGTAACTGGCGTTGATGCGGGCGATGGTGGTGGGGAGGTCCAGCACCCGGGCCATGGTGCGGGCCACCGCCTCCTGTGACACCTTCGACACTCCGTAGGTAGGACTATGGGGCGCGGTGGCATCGCCCAGCGGATCGGTTTCGACGTAGCGGTGCAGTGGGTCCTCATGCGGTCGGTACACCGAATTGGTCGATGCGATCAGAGCCCCGACAGCCCGTCGGCAGTGGTTCATGAGTAGGCCGGTGGCTTCAGCATTGGCCCGGATGGCTCGGTCGTGGTCGAGCACCTTCCCCTGCCAAGCAGCAAAGTGCACTAGGTGCGTGAAGTCATCGGGCAAGCCGTCCAGGTCTCCGGATTCCAGATCGGCCACGTAGGTGGTCACGCCGCTGGCTTCGGATCGCTCGCGGCTGCCCTCGGCAGTGAAGCGGGCCACGCCCCACACTTCGTTGTCGCGGGCTAGGAACCGGGCGATCGGATGGCCGATCTGGCCGGTAATGCCGGTAACGAGGATCCTGCGATCGCTGAGCACAGCACCGACGCTACGACGCAGCGGGTAGTCGGGTCACCCCGAGGGAGAATTCCCCAGCCGCCGCATAGAAGAGCCACCGGCCCTCGGCCTCGGGATGGTCGTCAGCTGAAACGTCGAGCACGAACGGGTCGCGGAGGCCGTGCTGGGGTTGAAACGATGGTCCCCTCGGGGCGTGCTCGATAGGGAGGTCGGCTCCCTCCCACGACTCGACGGGGCGCAGGACCTCCTCGACCGGCCCGGCGGACCAGGTGGACCAATCGCCAAGGAGATCCACACTGGTCCGCAGTATGCGCTCTGGGGCGTCCCCCGCGCGGGTGAACCAGACGAGGAGTTCGTGGCCGGCGACGACCACGCCGGCGTGCCGGATCTCGTCGTCGTCGAACAGCGAGGGTCCGACCTCGAACCCGGATAGGCCGTCCACCGACCGGCAGAGCGCCGATGGCATGGACAGCCCATACCAGTGTCCATCCCACCAAAAGCCCCGGTGGTACGACGGAGAGATGGCGGTCCGCATCTCGACGGGCAGGAACCGGAGTCCGTCGTCGGAGGTGCCGGCCAGGGTGTGCTGGTCCATGGTCGGGTAGCGGTTCCACGACGGCAGATGGCCGGCCATGGCTTCGGTGACGTGGCCGTGGAAGTACATGCGGAGCCTTCGGGCCCCATGGTCCACATGAACGTCGGGGGAGGCAACGTGTCGTCGGGCGTCGGTCGGATCGATGGCCGGAGCGGCGTCGTCGACGTGGAGGACGTCGGTTGACACGATTCGCCACGGTCCGATGGGGTGATCCGACGTGGCTAAGCGGATGGATGCACCCCAGTGGTGGGCAAAGTACAGCAGATACCGGCCAAGCGGTCTTGTAGCCGGTTCGGGTAGCCAGTCCGGGGTGGGGATCACCGACGGGCCCTGGACGTTGAAGTCCCCGTGTTCGGTGGGCAGTTCCGGGTAGTCCCGGGGGATGATCAGGTGTCGGTTGGCCATTGGGTGGGCTTTAAGGGGTGTCGATGGTGCAGGCTGTCGGCGTGTCTAGAGAGGGCACGCCACAGTAGGAGAGGGGTCGCTGCCATGTTGGATCGAAACGGGGTCGAAGCGCTGTACGACCTGACCGGTCGGGTGGCTGTGGTGACCGGCGGCAGTCGGGGTATCGGCCTGGCCGTGGCCCACGCGTTTGCCGCCCAAGGGGCCCGGGTGGTGGTGTCAAGCCGCAAGGCGGAGGCGTGCGACGAGGCCGTGGCGTCGATTCGGTCGGCTGGTGGGGAGGCTGTCGCTTTGCCGGCCCATGCCGGGAACCTCGACGACCTGGAGGCGCTGGCCGCAGGAACGGTGGACGCCTTCGGGGGGATCGATGTCCTGGTCAACAACGCATCCAATCCGTTGGCCCTGCCCATAGGGTCGATCACAGATGACGCGTACGCCAAGTCGTTCGACGTCAATGTCCGCGGCCCGCTATTCCTGTTCCAGGCCTGTCTTCCGTACCTGCTGGATTCGGACCACGCCGCGGTGGTCAACGTGGTCTCGGCGGCTGCCTTTCTCCACACGCCGGGAGGCGCCCTTTACGGGGCGGCTAAGGCGGCGCTGCTTCACTTCACCCGGTCAATGGCCGCCGAATATGCCACTGCGGGAATCCGGATCAACGCTCTGGCGCCCGGTCCGACCGACACCGCGATGGTTCGCAACACCGGACCGGATGGGGCGGCGTCCATGGCCCGCTCCACCCGCCTTGGGCGTCTGGCCGATGCCGACGAGATGGTGGGTGCTGTGCTCTACATGGCATCCGAGGCCTCAAGCTTCATGACCGGTCAGTGCATCACCGTCGATGGGGGGCTAGTGCCTGCTCGCTGAATACATGGATCGTTGAGCCCACGACGACCGACCGTCGGTAGGGTGGCAACCTAATCTGACGGACCGTCAGGAATGAGACGGACCACGA
>JASLKB010000240.1 GCA_030747775.1 Acidimicrobiales bacterium
GGTCATGGCTGACGACGACCCCTCGAACAACGATGGGTCGATCTCCGGGAGGAGGGCGTGGCGGGCCGCTGCGGGCCCGACGGTCTGTTGGCAGCGGATGGCTCGACTGCTCCGCACCTCGGACAAGGGCCGTCCGGCCAGTAGTGCGTCTACCTTGTCGGCCAGTTGGGTGGCCTGGTCGTTACCGGCAGCGTCCAACGGCCGGTCAGCGTCATCGCCCGACCAGCGGTGTGGATCGCCAGCCGAACCGTGGCGGATTAGCAGGATGGTCACCGTCGGTCAGACGGTGACGTCGGTGATGCACACGGTGTCGCCCATGGGAAGCGAGGATCTCATCTCGGGGGTGGTCTCGCCGTACAGCGTGCCAAGCATCCCGCGAACCAGCCCCCTGTCGACGGCGCAGATCACCGGGTGCTCGATCGGTGCGCCACCAAACGGACAGTGTTCGGAGACAATCCGCAGGCCGTCTTCACCCGATCGCTCGGCCCTCGCGGCAAAGCCATGGGCCGTGAGGGCTTCAGCAACGACCTGCATGGCCGACCGCAGGGATCGGTGGGCCTCGTTGTAACCGAGGCTGCCGGCCATGCTGCGTCCTACCTCGGCGCCCACCTCCTCGGCCATGGCCTCGGCTTC
>JASLKB010000241.1 GCA_030747775.1 Acidimicrobiales bacterium
CCTCGTAGCTGAAGTCGACGTGGCCGGGCGTGTCGATGAGGTTGAGCACGTAGGGCTCGCCGTCCTTCTCGTAGGCCATGCGCGCCGCGTTCAGCTTGATCGTGATGCCCCGCTCCCGCTCCAGGTCCATGGAGTCCAGGAGCTGGGCCTGCATGTCGCGCGCGGCGACCGTGGCCGTCGTCTCGAGCATGCGGTCCGCCAGCGTGGATTTGCCGTGGTCGATGTGGGCGATGATCGCGAAGTTGCGGATGTTCGAGGCCGGCGTCTCGGCCTCGAGGTCGACGGCGCGCAGCCTACTTGCTCCCCTGCCTGTCGGCGGTGCCCGGAGCGCCGTCGCGGTGGCGCAGAGGAGCAGCGCTGCGGCCACGCGTCGTCGTCGTTTCATGCTGCTACTCCGTCGCAGTGCTACGTCCGTTTTAGGCGCTCCGTTGCAGTGCTACGTCCGTTTTAGGCGCCCGAGCGACGCGTTTGCGGGTCTGACGCTTGTGTTGCTGAACGGCTCAGAGGTCACCGCTGATATATTCTTTTGCACAGCTCGGCTGAAGAGATCACCGCGTGCAAATGACTGTGACAGAGACGGTTTGCAGGCGGGTTGCAGGCCTCTTGTGGGCACTGCAATGCCTGCACTGGGG
>JASLKB010000242.1 GCA_030747775.1 Acidimicrobiales bacterium
CGTTGGATTGAACGGTGTGCAGGGCGCGCGCGGCTGCCGAGAAGCTCCGGTGTTCGACGACGGCCAACAGGTGGCCGAGTTGACGTAGATCCATCGCTATTGAGGATGCCACGTTCACGTTGCATCCGCGCCATGGATGATTCGTGGGTTGGGTGGACGCGGTGTCTACCGTGGAGGTCATAAGGTCGGAGTGAGTTGGGTTTCTGCGAATCCGGCTCCTTCCCTGTACCTCAACATCAGATCTGGATTACCAGTCCCTCGCCGATGCCGACCGTTCTCTCAATCCATTTCGGTGCCACGGCCGTCCATGCCGCCGTGTTGGCGGATGGCCGGATCGACGTGCTGGCTCTGGCAGATGATCGGGTTTCGGTTGAGGCCCCGGACCTCACCGATGGCAGGGCCCTGGTCCGGCTGCTTGTCGATACCCACGCACGGTGCGTGCAGGTGGTGGACGCGGTCCCCGAAGAGTTGTTGATTGTCCGAGCCGAGGGGGCTAGTGCAGTAGACCCGGTGTTGGTGGAGGCAGCCCGGCGGGCCCGGGTACCGGAACCGATGGTCCTTGACGAGATGCGTGCCGTCGCCGCTTTGGCTGCCTCTGGCCCCCGGGGCGTGACTCGGGAGTTGGCGCCGG
>JASLKB010000243.1:0-283 GCA_030747775.1 Acidimicrobiales bacterium
ATTGATAGAAGATGAAATTTTACAGAGATGGTACTTTGATAAAAAAGAATCTACTAGTATTCCAATCAATAAAATTAGTAAAATGCTTAGTAGGTTTAAAATATAATGGCGGAGAGGGTGGGATTCGAACCCACGAATGAGTTGCCCCATTGCTAGTTTTCAAGACTAGTGCTTTCAACCGCTCAGCCACCTCTCCGAAGACTTATATATATAGGAGTTTAATATATATTTTTGGAATCATACACAACCTCTTTATTGTAAAAAACAAAATATTTAGTTAAAT
>JASLKB010000243.1:293-627 GCA_030747775.1 Acidimicrobiales bacterium
AGCAGTTTTAACTTTTGTTTTTTTTACAGTGAATTTTAATATTTGTTTTGCAAAAGAAGAGTTTAATTCTTGGTTGATAAATTTTAAAAACGTGGCAAAAGAAAAAGGAATATCCGATAATACAATAAAGATAGCATTATCCGATGTTCAGTATTTGCAAAAAGTAATTGATTACGATAGAAAACAACCGGAATTTTTTGAAAAAACTGCCGTTTATATCTCTAAGAGGGCCAACAAAGCTGCTTTAAAAAAGGCAAAAAAAAAATTAAGAAATAATTATAAAATTTTTGAGAAAGTAGAGAAGGAATTTCAAGTTGAGAAAGAACTTTTGTTG
>JASLKB010000244.1 GCA_030747775.1 Acidimicrobiales bacterium
CGCGTGCTCGACGAAGGGCGACCGCAGCGGCTGGCCGGGCGGCGGCGGCGGCGCGGCGTCGGCCGCGGGCGCGGGCGCGGCGTCGGCCGCGGGCGCGGGCGCGGCGTCGACCGCGGGCGCCGGCGCGGCGGCCTCCTGCTCTAGGCCGGCGTCGGCGGGCGCCGGCGCCGGCGCCTGCGCCTCCGGCGGCGGCCCGAAGTCGTCGGGGTACGGCTCCGCCTGAGCCTTCCGCGGCGGCCGCTTCTCCATCGGCGAGGTCATGCGCGCCAACGCCGCGCGCTGCGCCGCCGCGCGCGCCGCGCGACGGCGCGGCGACGACGGCGGCGACGTGTTGACGCCGCGCCAGCCGCTCGGCTCGGCGGCGGGGGTCTCCGAGGGCGGCGGCCACGGCGGCGGCGGTGGCACACCAGGGCGCGACGCCTGCCGCGCCGCTATATGTGAGCGCGGTCGAGGCGTCGTTCAAGACTCAGGCGTGGCGCACAGCCCGCTACTGCGCGGGGCTTTTCTTGCTCGTGTCCGCGATCGGCGTTGTGAGGGAAGACCGCGGCCTGGGGGGCAAGGGGCCGGGGGGGCTCGGCGGTGGCGCGGGACCGCAGCCGGCGCAGAGTGACAAGACC
>JASLKB010000245.1 GCA_030747775.1 Acidimicrobiales bacterium
CTATACGAACAAGAAACTGCCCCATTATTTGAATTTTTTTCAGAAAAAGGCGTGTTTGAAGTTGTTGATGGACTTGGCTCAGAAACAGAGGTATTTGATCGTTTGAGTGCGGTAATTACAAGAGTTTTATCGGATAAGAAGTAATGAAACGAATAACTTTACATGTGGTTACCTTTCGGGGTTGGTCAAGGCACAGGGGGACGGTAGCGTTACCTGTCGGCTTCTGTAGTCATAAAACTGGCGATATAGAAGACTTATTGGACCTGGAGGTCAAGTTCTGACGAAATCTAAAGAAGACGCGATTGTGATGGAAGGAACGGTTCTTGAACCGTTGCCTAACGCCATGTTCAAAGTCGAGTTAGAAAATGGCCATGAGGTACTTGCACATATTTCAGGGAAAATGCGTATGCACTATATACGTATTCTTCCAGGTGATCGAGTGCAAGTAGAAATGACTCCTTATGACCTAAAAAGAGGTCGTATTACATACCGGTATAAGTAAGGCAAGAGAAACGAAATATGAAGGTTCGTGCAAGCGTAAAAAGAATTTGTGATAGATGCCGAGTTATTCGGCGGCATGGACGCGTGCAGGTTATTTGCACAAATCCGCGTC
>JASLKB010000246.1 GCA_030747775.1 Acidimicrobiales bacterium
GTGTCATTAAGTTTTTTTAATTTGCTGGTTAAAATTGTCTGATGCCGTTCTGATTATAGACGGTCACATAAGGTTTTGGTGCACTCTGCAGGGCTTAGTTCATTGTCGGGAAATTATACTGGGCTCCGGATTTAATTCCTGCTGGCCAGCGCGAAGTAATTGCTTTCAACCTTGTGTAAAAATGAATAGTTTCTGGACCATAAATGTGATGAGTACCGAAAAGCGACTGTTTCCACCCGCCGAAACTGTGATAGCCCACAGGCACCGGAATGGGCACGTTGATGCCAACCATGCCTACCTCGATTCTGCTGGCAAAATCTCTAGCAGCATCTCCGTCACGGGTGAAAATTGCCACGCCATTTCCATGCGGGTTACTGTGGATCAGGTTTATTGCGTCTTCATAATCGTCAGCTCTCACAGTTGAGAGTACTGGTCCAAATATTTCTTCCTTGTAGATATCCATTTCAGGTTTCACCTGATCAAACAGGGAGCCACCAATGAAAAAGCCTTTTTCAAAGCCGGGTACTGTAAGGTCTCTGCCGTCAACCAGGAGGGCTGCTCCCTGGTCCACTCCGCTTTGGAGCAGTGAGGTAATTCTTTCAAGGCTTT
>JASLKB010000247.1 GCA_030747775.1 Acidimicrobiales bacterium
CAGCTGCGTCGATGGCGTCGAGATTTTCTTCGACGTCGCCATCGACAACGATGTCGAAGTTGAGGTCGAGGTCGACGTCGAAGGCGACGTCGCCGTCGTCGCCGCGCGCGACGAACGCGGCGCGCCACTTGCGAAGCTGGGCTCGCCGCGTCGGCCGCCGCTGAGCAGGCGCCGCCCGCGTCGCCGCCGCCGTCACCTCCGCCTTGACCGCCGCATCCACCTCCTCCTCCTCCTCGTCGGCCGACGGCGGCGACGCCGGCGCCCCCGCCTGCGTCGCCCCGGCCGCCTCCGCATCCGCCGCCCCCGCCTCCGCGGCCACCGCCGCCGCCGCCGCGTCCGCGTCCGCCGCGCGCCGCTCGGCCTCGGCCGTGGCCTTTGCCTCCGCCCGCGCCTTGGCCTCGGCGCGGGCCTCGCGCCGCAGGACCGGGTCGGCCTTCAGGAGCGCCGCGCGCCGGTGCTTCGTGGCGGCCGCGTCGACGTCGCGCGACGCTTGTACGACGGCCGCGTGCAGCACGACGCGCTTCGTCGCCGCGTGGCCCTCGACGGCCGCGACGACGCCCTCGTGCGCGCTGCCAACATTCGCGACGCCGCACCGCCTCAGACACAGC
>JASLKB010000248.1 GCA_030747775.1 Acidimicrobiales bacterium
GCGTCGGCCATGTACGGCGGCGCGCCGACCGCGTACGTGCAGATCACGGCGGGCGACGGCGGCGTGCAGGACGCGGTGTGCGCGGCGCGCGGGGTGGAGGCGGTGCCGACGACGCAGCTGTGGCAGGCCGGCGAGCTCGCCGCCACCGTCAGCGCCTACGCCCTCGAGGACGCACTGCTCGACCTCGGCGCGCGCTGGGCCGGCGGCGGCGGCGCGCGCACGGCGAGGTGGCGGTGGCGCGGCGAGCCCGCCGACAGCGACGGCGACGACGGGTGCGGCGACGCGTGCGGCGACGACGGCAGCGGCGACGTCGACGCCGACGGCAGGTGCGGCGGGCGCGGGTGTGGGCGCGGCGGCGGGCGCGGGTTGGGGGTTCAAAGAGGGCTTTGTGGACGAGCTGAAAGACCACCATAGCATGGCGAGCACCTACCTCACCGCGATGCAGGCGCTCCGGGAGGCGGCCGAGAAGGAGGAGACGGGATGCGCGGGGCTCTGGTCCAACCTGGGTTGGCTCCCGCGCGGCTACCTGGAGGTGATCGAGTGCGCTTGCGGGGCGGCGGAGGAGCGGAGCGAGAAGTTCGGAGACCGGAAGCCGCTCGAGTTC
>JASLKB010000249.1 GCA_030747775.1 Acidimicrobiales bacterium
AATTGGGATAGCAATTCTTGTTGCCATTATCGGTGACTCAACAGGTATTGAAGCATTACCTGCATTCCGTAAAGCTTTCATATTCCTAGCAGGTTTATCAACTGTATCATTCTGCATCGTTGCTTCTATTTGGCCAAAGACACCTAAACCTCAAACATTTATTGAGAATTAGGTGAGTTGGCCTATAGGCGGGGTTCTGTTTGGGTAATCGTTTCCAATCAATCCCTTGATGGCCATCCATCTATGCGGTCCACCTGGGAACTGCCGCCATTTCTAACGACTGGGATGAACAACCCATGTTCCACACTTGACCTTGCTCCGAGTGGAGGTTACCTAGCCACCTAGATCACTCTAGATGCTGGTGTGCTCTTACCACACCGTTTCACCCTTACCTGTGCCATTTGCATGGCCATCGGCGGTTTACTTTCTGCTGCCCTTATCGATAGATCACTCCATCCTGACTCTCGTCAGCACTATGTTCATAGGAGCCCCGACCTTCCTCAACATAACAAGTTATGCTGCGACCAACCGGCCAACTCACCATATTTAAGTCTGAGGACACATTTGCTAAACGACAACCTTCTAAAGAAAAGAAAACTA
>JASLKB010000024.1 GCA_030747775.1 Acidimicrobiales bacterium
CAGGATCAGGTCTGGTGTGATGATCAGTGGCGCATTGTTCGTAATGAGGTCGGAGAGAACCGTCATCGCCAATTCCGAGGTGCAAACTTCCTGATTAAGGCTGCAATATGCGGTAATCCTGGTCAGGGCGCCTTCGATTTCACGGATGTTCTCGGTGATGTTCTCGGCGATGAAAAACAGCACGTCGTCAGGGATGGCGACACCACTCGTATCCTGTTCGGATTTTTTGCGGAGAATGGCTAGACGGGTTTCCACGTCCGGAGATTGGATGTGGGTGACTAGACCCATCTTGAATCGACTCCGGAGACGGTCCTCAAGGGTGGAAATATCGTCTGGTGGACGGTCGCTGGTCAGCACGATCTGTCCCCCATCTTGCTGGATGGAGTTGAACGTGTGGAAAAATTCCTCTTGAAGACCTTCTTTGCCTTCCATGAACTGGATGTCGTCCACGAGCAGCACGTCATTTCGGCGATGAAGGTCCTTGAATTCGGAGAGTTTCTTGTTGCGGATTGCCTCGACAAACCGGTTCATGAAGGTTTCGCTTGAGACGTAGTGCACCTTCTTGGCTGGGTAGTTGGTGAGGACGTAGTTCCCAACTGCCTGAAGGAGATGTGTCTTACCCAGGCCGGCTTCCGCATAGATGAATAGTGGGTTGTAGGACTGGCCGGGCTTCTCCGCAACAGCTTGGGCTGCTGCATGTGCAAAACGGTTCGAGGATCCGATGACGAAGTCCTCGAACGTGAGACGTCCACTGAACGAAGTTCCACCGTTCTCCGTTGGAGTATGGGTGATTGTCGGTAACAGCGTTTGGGATAGTGGCTTCTTGGTTCCCGAGTCGCGGGTGATTGGATCCAAGGGCGGGGATGAGGTTGGGAGGATGACGAGTTCATCTAGGTCGTCAGTGTCATCTTGACGGACGATGATTTTGAGGGTCAGTTGATCGTCGCTTACTTCAGCCACCGTGTGATGGACGAGGTCGTGGTATCGGTCGTTGATTCGATCTCTGATGAGGCTGTTGGGAACGGAAACTGTCAGGGTCTGGTCATCGGCGGTGATGGGCCTAGCCCCGCTGAAGGTCATTTGCCAGATGACGTCTGAGACCTTGGACTGGATGGCCGTAGCACAGGCCTCCCAGAGCATTGTCGCGTCGGCCATGGTCGTCTCCGATCTAGTTGTCCACAGATGTGGAATCTGCTGTGGAAAGGTCGCTGGAGAACCGAAAATGGCCGGTGGAGGTCCACTCCGCCCTCGCTGTGGGCGAGGCAACGTAGCAGCCTGTGGATGACGTCGCGCAAGGTCTGATTTCGCGCCGTGTCGCGCCTGTTCAGTTCCTATTTCGCGATTTGTTGAGTGAGATGATTATGCGGGAGGGCTCTAGCTCGGCGTCGCTAAAGGAGGGTGATTTAATCTCCTCGGCTCTTGTAGATCCTGTGGACAACTTCGCTGAGGCACTCTTTTGTCAGCGTCATCGTCATGGTCATGGTTGGAGTCTCCCCTAATCGGCTCGTAGCCTGTGAAGCAGATACGCGACCGGTCCGGGATCCGTCCCGACCCATCGGTCCGGTCTGATCGGCAGTCGAGCCGATCCCATCTTTCTCAAAGGCATTCGGGCGCTCCCCTTCCTGACGACGCCCACTGATGCCAGCAGGAGACCACTCATGAAGCGTACGTATCAGCCCAACACCCGGCGTCGAGCCAAGAAGCACGGTTTCCGGAAGCGGATGCAAACTCGTGCTGGCCGAGCCATCATTTCGGCTCGCCGCCAGAAGGGTCGCGCTCGGTTGTCGGCTTGATTGGCAGACTGCGTCGACGGAACGATTTTCATCTCCTTCGCCGTGACGGTCGCACGGTGCGTCGTGGTCCCTTGCGGGTCGGCTTTCGAGCCACCGGTGATGAGGTGAATAGTCCGGGTCCGAGGGTGGCCTACGCCATCCCCCGGTTGGTTGGACCAGCTGTTGTTCGGAACCGGATCCGCCGTCGCCTTCGGGCGATCGTGGTCGATCTTGACCGGCGCCCTCAAGGGGTGCCGGTCGGCGACTACCTGGTCCGAGTGTCGTCCGGTGCCGCCGATTCGTCTCATGACGAGCTTCGGCTATGTCTGACGGGTGCTATCGACGCACTGGCCGACGACTGATTTTCGAGTCATTACTACATTTCTGATGAAAATCCCCCCTGACCTCGGTGTTCTGACACGAATCCTGCGCTCCGCGGTTCGTGTTTATCAACGCGTTACCGATGGTCGTCCCACTCCTTGCCGGTTTGTACCAACTTGCTCGGGCTACGCACTGGATGCCCTCGAACAGCATGGTGCCACTCGAGGGGTTGTTTTGATTGCCGGCCGTTTGTGCCGTTGCCATCCATGGGGTGGCCATGGTTGGGACCCCGTACCCGGCTCGTCTGAAGTCCCCCATTCGTTACACGGCTCCCAAGGATCCACATGTTCGACCTGATCGCTGCCGTTCTGTCATGGTTCTACGGACTGGTGCCGAGTTATGGCTTTGCCATCGTCATGTTGACCCTGGTGGTCATGGTCATCGTCACGCCTCTCACCCTCAAGGGCACGCGGTCGATGATCAAGATGCAGCACCTCCAACCGGAGATGAAGAAGATCCAGACCCGGCACAAGGGCGACCGGGAGGCCATGAACAAGGAGATGATGGCCTTCTACCAAGCCAACAACATCAATCCGATGGGTGGCTGCTTGCCGCTGCTGATCCAGGCGCCGGTGTTCATGGTTCTCTACAACGTGTTGCGGGGCATGACCCGGCGGTTGTCCGACATTGGAGATAGCGCTGGCTGGGTGGCCGGTCGACTGGTCGGTGGGTCAGAGGCGGTTCTCACCGGGGCGTCAGACGATCTTCAGGCCTTCTATCCGGCGTACGTCGCCAGAGATTCGGACCTCTTCGCTGACCTAGCCGGTGAGACCGAGATGCTCTTCCTGGGCTTCGACCTCTCTCGGTCCGCCAGTACCGCGTTTTCACAGAGCCTTGGGGCAGCACTCCCCTACATATTGCTGATCTTGATCGTGTTCGCCAGCTCGTGGTTCCAACAGCGGCAGATCCGGGGTCGGAACCCGGATGCCACGGTCAACCCGCAACAGCAGATGCTGATGAAGGTCATGCCGTTCTTCCTACCGGTGATTTCCTTCAGTCTGGATGCTGCACTGGTCATGTACTTCGTGGTTTCGAACCTCTACCGGATCGCCCAGCAGGCCTACATCACCAGGACGCTGTATGGCCCCGGAGGAGAACAGGCCGAAGTAATAGTGCCATCGAAGGCGGAGCCCGTGAAGAAGTCCGGACAGGACAAGGCCGGGAGCGCCGGGGGCGGAAAGTCTGCTGCCAAGTCTGCTGGAAATACTCAGAATAAGCCTTCGACCAGCGGTTCTGTTCGAAAGGGACGGACGACGGCGGGTCAAAGCAGTAATAGTTCTCAAGAGATCGACGACGGAGTGTCAAATAAGAACAATTCTCGATCACGTTCTACACGTGGTCGGAAGTCGAAGTCCTCGACCTCCACGACGAAGAAGAAGACGGGTCGTCGCGGGCGCAGTGCTGCGTCCGACGATTCCGCTACAACCAAAAAGCGGCCGCCGGCGGGACGGACTGGGGGGGGTCGGACGACCCCTCCCGGAACTGCCCGTGCGCGCAGTGCCAAGAAGAAGAGGAGGAAGTGAGCCATGGAGTGGATCGAAACCACCGGTGTCACACTTGATGAAGCGAAGGAACGGGCCCTGGATCGGCTGGGAGTGGCTGAGGACGAACTCGAGGTGGAGGTCCTCGTCGAGGCCTCTCGGTCCATGTTTGGACTGAAGAAGACCGAGGCACGACTCCGGGCGCGGGTACGACCCACTAGTGCGAGACCCAAGGCAGAGCGACGTGACCGGAATCGACGTAATGATCGGAATGGCCGTGGACGTGGTGGCCGATCCAAGGGCCAGAACGGAAGGTCCAAGGAGGGTGATCAGGGGGGCGGCGATCAGAATAGGAGTCGCGGAACCTCTCAGGGCAGTCGAGATCGTCGACAGGATTCAACTGCCGGTCGACAACGCGAGGAGTCGGGTGGTGTCAACCGCCGGTCTCGCGGCGGCCAGGGACGACAGGAAACTGATGATAGGACCACCCAAAAGACCGCCGATCGTCGAGGTCGGGACGGAGAGTCGGCGAAATTGTCGACCAATGAGAACGGTCGTGGGAACGACCGGGAGAGGGCTGACGTGGAGACCATGGATCTGCAGACGCAGGCACGGATCACTGAGGAATTTGTCCAGGGTCTCCTGGATCGGATGGGTCTTGAGGCTCGGGTGGCCAGCCGAATCGAGGAGGATCGCCTGACAGTCGAGGCACAGGGCTTGAATCTCGGTCTGGCCATCGGCCAGCGGGGGGAGACGGTGCGCGCGATCACCGAACTCGCCAGAACTCTGGTGCAGCGAAGCTCGGATGGCCAGGCGGACGGTTCAATGACGGTAGACATCGGTGGATACCGTGAACGCCGTCGGACTTTCTTAGCCGATTTCGCTCGGACCCAGGCCGAGGCGGTGCTTGCTGATGGCCGGCCACGGGCCCTGGAGCCTATGGGTGCAGCTGATCGCAAGGTCGTGCACGACACGATTGGCGAGATCGACGGTCTGGCCACCTTGTCAGAGGGAAGCGATGCTGATCGGCGGGTTGTGATCTCGCTGATTGACGTTTGACCTGTTAGCGATTGGTTTGTTAGCAGAATGGCTTCCGTCGAGCAGGTGCTCGACCACATTTTGGACAGGGCGGTCGTTGAGGGGTATTTGACCGCAGCGGCAGCTTCTGAGGGACCTGCTCACAGCGCCGGTTTTTTGGGTTTTCAGGACTTGGAATTTCCAGGTCCGCCGATTCTTGACGGTGATCTTGCCGTGGACCTTGGGACGGGTGGCGGCATCCCTGGGCTGGTGCTGGCCGCGATGACTCCTTGGCGTTGGCTCCTCGTGGATCGGAGGGATCGTCGGGTTGTCTTCTTGCAATGGGCGGTGCGCCAGTTGGGACTTGAGGAACGTGTGGAGGTCGTCTTATCGGACGCGGCCGATCTAGGGCGAGGCGATTTTCGGGGAATGGCTTCGCTGGTGACGGCTAGAGGTTTTGCGCCGCCGGGATCTACAGCGGAATGTGCCGCGCCACTCCTAGCTGAATACGGGGTACTGGTGGTCAGTGAACCTCCCGTTAGTTCCACTGTTCGCTGGCCGGAAGCTGGCCTGTGCTCACTCGGCTTGCGTGATATCGGTGACTGGGCCAGTGACGAGGTTCCTGGGTCGGCGAATTTTCGAGCGATGGTTCGTGTGAATCCTTGTTCGGACCGTTTTCCTAGACGTTTTCAGCGACAGGTGGCTGACCCCTTGTTCTAAGACGTTCCTCTGTTCTGATCTTATTTAAGCCCTTTGGTAGAGGGTGTTCCACGTGGAACACCCCGACTGCACTGGTTGGGTTGAAAAGTACGGTGTTTTGGGAGTTTTCCCATAGGGTCCTTGTCTTTTTCCACCGGGCTGGTCATGATTTCGAGGATGTCTCTTGAACCCCGTCCAACTCGCATTATCGCCATCGCTAACCAGAAGGGTGGGGTGGGTAAGACCACTACAACCATCAACCTAGGTTCTTCGATGGCCGAAGAGGGAAACCGAGTGCTGGTCGTCGATCTCGACCCTCAGGCCAACGCCACCACCGGTGTTGGTGTGAACTCAAGAGACCTCGAGCAGTCGATCTACCATGTGATTTTGCAACAGGCGACGGCTTCGGAGGTCCGCCTGTCCACTGATATCCCCAACTTGGACTTCCTCCCGTCTAGCCAGGCCCTGGTGGGGGCGGAGATCGAGCTGGTGGCTGCGTTTAGTCGGGAGCATCGACTCGAGCGTGCCTTGATGGAGATCATCGATGATTATGACATCGTGCTGATCGACTGTCCGCCGGCGCTTGGGTTGTTGACGGTCAACGCGCTGGTCGCGGCGGACGAGGTTCTGGTACCGATCCAGTGTGAGTACTACGCCCTAGAGGGTCTCGGGCAGTTGGTCGAGAACGTGGACCGGGTAAAGGCGCACCTCAATCCGGACCTCGAGGTGTCGACCATTGCACTGGTCATGTACGACGCTCGGACGAAACTTTCCGAACAGGTGGCTGGCGAGGTGCGGGCTTTCTTCGGCTCCAAGGTGTGTCGACAGGTGATTCCTCGGTCGGTGGGGCTCTCCGAGGCGTCATCCTATGGGCAGCCGATCAACGTCTACGACCCCAAGTCACGCGGAGCCGTGGCCTACGGGGAGTTGGCCCGGGAGGTACTTCGTAGGCCAGCGCGTTCCGGAGAGAAAATGTCGAGTGATTACGAGATTAGTGGACTGGGATCTGGTCCCGAGGAGGTGTGAACATGAAGAAGGGTGGGTTAGGGCGAGGTCTTTCTGCCCTCATTCCCGACAGTGGTGCAGTGTCTGATATCGGCAGGATCACCGATGGCCCTGAGACCACCCATGCGGAGGCGAATGTGGGGGAAGGGGTGACCAGTGGGTCGAGGGAGCCCGTGACGGAGGGCTTCGCCGGTGATGCTCGCCTGGAGGCGGTGGCCATTTCGGACATCGAGCCGAATCGTTATCAGCCACGTCGGGTATTTGACGACGAGAAGATGGCTGAACTCACTGAATCGATACGCGAGATCGGTGTGTTGCAGCCAGTACTCGTCCGTCGGACCGAGGAGGGTTATGAACTCGTTGCCGGTGAGCGTCGATGGAGGGCTGCCCAGCGTGCAGGATTAGGAACTATTCCCGCGCTAGTTCGGGATGCTGGCGACAGGGAAAGCCTTGAACAGGCCATTGTGGAGAACGTTCATCGTGATGACCTCAATCCGATCGAGGAGGCTGCTGCCTTCAATCGTCTGGTGGAGGATTTCGGGTTGACCCAGCATCAGGTGTCGGTTCGGGTCGGGCGGAGTCGTCCGTCTGTAGCCAACGCCCTTCGATTGCTTCACCTCCCGGACGGAGTCCAGCAGATGATTATGGATGGGGCCCTCGGGGCGGGTCATGCCCGTGCCCTTGCTGGCCTCGGTGATCGTCAATTGGTCGAACGGCTTGCAATTCGCGTAGTCGATGATGGCCTCTCGGTGCGACAGGTCGAGGATCTGGTCAGGAGCCTGGACGAGGTTGAGGACCCAGTGGTGGAACCGATCTACGATCCGGGACCGATTCGGGATGCAGGGCTTTTGGAGGTCGAACGGACCCTCGGCGATCGGTTCGACACCAAAGTTCGGGTGGTTACCCGTGGTGGGAAGGGTCGGATCGTGGTCGAGTATGCCGATCGGGAGGACCTGCAGCGACTGTTCGATTTGCTAAGTGGTTGACCTGTAGTCGGATGGTTGCCTGTTTGTAGACCGATTATCGCGTTACTGGCCTGGGCTATTCCAGATCAGCCGGCAGGTTCAACTGGGGTGCTCGTGTGGTCGCCTGTGGGGTCGGCGAGCCAGTCGGTGATCGCCCCGGCCAGGTTGTCGGCGATCTCCCCGGTAGCTAGAACGACCGTAGAGGCCGGGGCCAGCGTGCACAGCACGGCGGGCATCCTCGTCTGGCGAAGGATGGGGAGTTGCCTTCCTGTGCACATGGTTCGCACTATTTCGTCAGTTGCCGATTCCAAGTGGATCCTTAGCGCTCGGTCTAGGGCTTCGGCGCACCGACGGGCCAGCCGAAGCCCGCCTTCGGAGTGGAAGCCCTTGGTAGCAAAGTAGTCCGTCCTACATTGGGAATGATTCTCGAGACGGAGGCCGAGGTAGATGCCCGCACCGAAATCGTTAGCGGTGCCGGCCTGGAGAGCCTCGTCCGGCTGGTCCACTTCCAGTATGTGGGCACCGCGGGCCCGGAGGATTCTGGTCAGGGCGGTGGCCAGCGCAGCGGTGCCACCGAATTCGCCGATGGCAATCCGTTGGTCGACCAGGTCGGGTCGACCCCTTCGGAGTCGGTCCAGTTCTCGCACCTGGACCACAGGTTGTCGGCCGGCTGTCCGGCCCAGGAGTCGACGCAGGTTGTCGACGGTGAGCGGTCCGGCGATGCCGTCTGCTGCTAGGCCGACATTACGTTGGAATTCCGTGATGGCAGATGTGGTGTCAGGTCCGAGGATGCCATCGATCCGACCGGCATCGAAGCCCAATCCGCCAAGGCGGAGTTGGAGATCGGCTACGTCGTCACCGCGGAACATTGGCGCGTGGAGGTAGAGGTGGCGATCGCCTAGGCGGTGGCCGGCTTCCACGAGGGCTGCGTGGGTGGCATCGTCGACCGCTCCGTGTTCATCGAGGCCCCGCTCGGCCTGGAAGGCCAATAGGGCCCGGGTGGTATCGGGGCCGAATGCTCCGTCGGCCACCTCATGATGGTCCACTGGGTGGCCGGCGTCGGCCAGACGACGATGCAGGTCGTGGATCGTCGGATCCTCAGATCCGGTCACGGTCGCCACCGCCTTACCGGGTTCGGTTGCTGTTCGATTTTCTCGTGACGGCCTAGAGGTGGGAGGCCAGTTCCTCGAGAAGCTGTGGCTTGCCCTTGGCGCCCACGATCCGGGCGGTGGGCTGGCCGTCGGTGAAAAGGATCAGAGTCGGGATGCTCATGACCTCGAAGCGGCGGGCTAGTTCTGGGGCCTCGTCGACGTTGACCTTGGCGACTTGGACCGAGTCACTCTGCTCGATGGCGATCTCCTCGAGGATTGGGGCGATCATCTTGCACGGGCCGCACCACTCGGCCCAGAAGTCGACTAGGACTGGCTCGGTGGCTGCGCTGATCTCCTCGTCGAAGGTGTTCTCGGACAGGTTGCTGATGGCACCAGCCATGGGATCTCGCTTCCCTTGTGTCTTGCCCTCGCATGGTGGAGGACGGGTTGGACGTCGTGACCATCGCCGATCACCTGCGGTCGATTGTCGACTGTGGATGGTCGGCGTCGATGGCAGAGAAGATGGTGATGCTCACCGTGGAGCGTAGGCCGCCGATGGGGGTTCAGTCGGTACGGCTCTCCAGCCATCGTTCGGCGTCGATGGCGGCCATACACCCCGAGGCCGCGGCGGTGACAGCCTGACGGTAAGTGTGATCCTGCACATCTCCGCAGGCGAACACGCCATCGACGTTGGTGGTCGACCGGTCAGCGCCAGTGACGAGGTAGCCGGCCTCGTCCATGTCCAGGACCCCAGTGAATAGATCGGTATTTGGTCGGTGGCCGATAGCGATGAACACGCCGGTCACCGGCAGGATTCGAGTCTCGTTGGTCCTCGTATCACGGAGGCTGAGGCCCTCCACCTTCGTTTCCCCGAGCACGTCGTCGACTACTGAATTCCAGGCGAATTCGATCCGGGAGTTGTCGAAGGCCCGCTGTTGCATGATTTTCGAAGCTCGGAGTTCATCCCGTCGGTGAATCAGAGTCACCTTGGAGGCGAACTTGGTAAGGAAGCCTGCTTCTTCCAGTGCAGAGTCTCCGCCACCGACTACCGCTATCTCCTGGTCACGGAAGAAGAACCCGTCGCAGGTCGCGCACGTTGAGAGTCCGTGGCCGATCAGTCGCTGTTCGGCTTCCAAACCGAGCATGACCGAGCGGGCACCCGTCGAGACGATGACGGCATCCGCGGTGTGGGTCGGTTTGGCCGCTTCTGGGTCGCCGATCCAAATACAAAACGGGCGTTCAGCGAGTTCGACTCGGGAGACTTTGGCTGTCACGATTTCGGCACCGAATCGTGCGGCCTGGGCCCGCATCTCGGTCATTAACTGGGGTCCCATGATTCCTTCGGAGAAGCCGGGGAAGTTCTCGACCTCTGTGGTCAGCATCAACTGGCCTCCAGGTTGGTCGCTGGTCGACGATGGCTCGCCCTCGATGACCAGTGGAGCCAGGTCGGCGCGGGCGGTGTAGATGGCTGCTGTCAGGCCGGCGGGACCGGAACCGATGATCACCACCTCCCGGTGGGAGGGGGCGTCGTCGGCTGGGGACTCGTTGGTCGAATGTTGTTCGGACACGGGTACTCCTGGAGGAGAGTTGGAGGATTAGGGACTGCGGCGGGACCACAACAGAGTGCCGAGTGCACAGCAGAAAGCTCCGAGGACAAGGTGGGCCGACCAACTATCACCGGGAAGGGCTAAGTCGAGGAGTCGGAAAAGGCCGATGCCCGTCAGGACGAGGGCGGCGAGTAGGCAGCACGCCATGATGACGCCAAAGACCAAGGCACGAGCCAGAGTGATGAGCGGTTGGGTTGTGACGTTTCTTACTTGCTCGACGACGTTTACGAAGCGGTCGACGAGTGACGAGGCCCAATCACCTTGCCTGGAGTTTCGTGTCGCGAAGCCGTCTTTGTTTGAACCACTGACAGCAGGATCCCCCGTGGGGTCGGGATCCACTGGGATCGTCATGGCGGCGAGCCTACCTACCGCCTCCAGAGGCCATACCGGAGTTGCAGGCCCAGTGGGGGATCAGGGACGCAGGGTGAAGCAGAGGCCGATAACGCCAGGGCCGCCATGACTGGCCACTACGGGTCCGATGATCCCAACCTGGATAATTGAGGGATCCACCACCCCGGCCAGCATCGTCACCAGATCGTCCACGTCGTCGGCCTGGGCGTGCATGACCGACAGGGTTTCGATCTGGTCCACGTGTTCGACAACCTTGTCTCGCAGCCAGACCAACGACTTCCGTCGGGTGCGCTGTCGACCGGCTTCTTCGACGACACCCGAACTGATGTCGATCAATGGCTTGATCGAGAGCATGCTGCCCAGTAGGGCCTGGGCGTTACCTATTCGGCCACCTTTCTTGAGGTTCTCAAGGGTGTCGATGGCGCCGTAGACCCGGGTGCGGTCTCGGATGTCCTCAGTGAGTGCGAGCACCTCGTCGGTCGACGCGCCGTTGGCCGCGGCCCGTGCGGCAGCCGCCACCATGACTCCGAGCCCGGCAGTCACCGACCTACTGTCCACGATCCGGACGTCCCCCTCCATCTCACGGGCGCCCAGCTCAGCCGACTCCATGGTGGCTGAAACCCCGCTGGACAGGTTGATGCAAACCACGGTGTCGGCACCTGCTTCGAACTGGCGCCCGAATGCCGCAGCGAACGCGCCAGGAGAGGGGGCAGCGGTCTGGGGGAGGTGTTCGGATGACGCCATTTGCCGGTAGAAGTCGTCAATGGACAACTCGTCTCGGTCAAGTTGGACGTCCTCTCCGAATCGGATGCTCAACGGGACGACTTCGATACCGAGGGTTGAGATTTCCTCCTCGGTTAGGTCACAGGCGCTGTCAGTGACGATGCGGACGGCCATGGGTCTCTCCCAGTCTGGGGGTCCGGGCGTTGGTTCGGGTGTGCCCGGTTAGGTGCGTGCAGAGCGTACTCGCGCCAAGCGGATCCACCAGATGGCCAGTACAGCCAGGGCGCCGACGAATAGGGCTACCCCGACCCCGGGAAGGCTGGTCGTTCGCACCATCAATTGCACTGATTGGAGTTGCAGCAGTCGGGCATCGTCGGGTGACCGGACGGTGATTTGAAGGCGTGCGTCACCTGACGTTCGGGCCCGAACTGGGACTGCGATCCGGTTGCGGCCGGGTACGAGAACGGACTCGATGATGTCGCCTTCGGGAAAGTCGAGCCGACCGTCACTCTGGAGCACCAGGACGACCCGGGCATCGGTGTCCAACCCGTTGTGGATGGTGAACGGAAGGTCCGCTCGCCTCGTTGTTAGTCGGACACTCTGATTCGCTGGGGTAGTGAATTCATCGAGGACGCCGGACACGGTTTCGTACACGGTGGAGAGGTAGGCGTCCATGGCATCGGCGTCGAGTTCGGCTGCTGCCGTCACCTCTAACAGGTCGTTGAGTGCAGCGGCGTCTGGATGTGGGCCACCCAGGATGGCGGTGTACGCGGCCACTGTGGTTTCGGCCAAACTCCGGTCGGTAGCCCGTCGGGAGACCGAGGTGACGGGTTCCGGCCAGAGTTCGTAGGTGACAGCGGCCGCTGCATCGGTCGCCAGCGAGGCCTCGAACAGGTCAGGAAGCGATCGGAGGCGGAGGAACGGTGCGTCCTCTACGGCGCCCAGAACCAGATCGAGGGTAAGAGCGTCGACGACTAAGGCCTCTGGCATGGTGACGATGGCCGTACGGGCCACCGTGGGGTCGGACCAAGCCAGCAGGGCGAGATCGGCCACGAGTTGCTGCGCGGCCGAAACCGATCCTCGAGAATCGACGAGGTGTCGTGCGAGGTCCGGGTCGGCCACCAACGCCGGATGGGCTACGCCTGAGGAATCGAGAAGACGGGCAGGATAGGTAGAACCGTAGGAGGCGGTGACTGGTCGAGGATCCAGTCGTTCGGCTGACACGACATGGCCGATTGCGCCGAGTTGACCGAGTAGGTCCAAGGTGGCGGGGATCGCGGTGGACTCCAGCATCGTCACCGTGCGATCCGGCACCGTTCCGAAGAGCTCGGCGAGGACTCGGTCGCCGTGGTCCATTAGGTCGCGATGGACGTCGGGTCGACCCGCTTGTCGCCATGCCTCAGGATCGGCGGTCACAAACGGAGACGAGCGGAGGTGAAGTCCTCCCATTTCTACTGCCGCTTCTAGATCAGATAGCAGGCGGGCATGGACCAAGTCGTCGGAGCGAGCCAGGCCGGCCACGGTGGCTGGAGGCAGGCGGACGTCAACGGGGACGTTGGGGTGGTCCAGTACAGCGTCGACCACCCCAACCAGGTGGCGGACGGTCGTCTTGTCCAGTTCGATCCGACCGTCGGGACGAAGTGGTGGTGGCCCGTCGATGTTTAGTGAGATGGCGACTAAGAGAGGTCGTTGGGCGGCGGCCTCACCGACGGGGATCACCGGGAGGTGGACTACGGGTGTAGTTAGGCGGTCCAGAGAACGACCGTCGGCGGCTAGTAACTCGACGGTAAGGGGGGAGACTTCTCCTGGGCTCGATCGCAGGATCCCGTTAGAACTGACGGGCAGGGTAAGTGAGGCCACACCAGCTGAGTTGATGACCTCATCCACGTTTATCGACAGGGTTGTCTTGGGTGTCTCGAGGATCGGATCGTCTCTGAGGGCCAGGAGTCCCCGACGATCCACCGCGGGGTGGAGACTGAGTCGGAGGATGGTGTTGTCTGCGTTACCAGTGATCCGTAGTTGGATGGCTAGATCACCTTCGTTGTCGATCCAGGGGGACTGGGCGATCAGGTCGAGACTTGCCGATCCACCGTCGGCCATCGCGAGGTTGGTTGCCGACCCGACCCAGAGCGTTCCGACTAGTAGTCCGAGCGTCAGAATCCAGGGCCATTTTTTAGCGTGGCGTTCGTTGGAATGGGACTGCCTCATTAGCTCGGTCCCCGTTGTGTGTTGTCTAGGGAATGCATCAAAACATCGAGGCCGACGTCCCGTTCGACGAATCCGTGGCGGAGGTAGAGGTCCCGGGCCCGGAGATTTTCGGGTTGGGTGTTCACCCAGGCCTCCCGGGTTCCGTTCCGGGCCAACCACCGTAGAGCGTCGGCGACTAGGGCTGAGCCGATGCCCTGGCCCTCGGCTAACGGGTCCACTGCCAGGCGTTGAAGGAAGCCGATGGTGGAGGTTTGGCCGGTCACTGCGTGGCCAATGAGTTGGCGTCGGCGGTCTTTGATGACACGCCGCCGACACATCTGAGTGGCCTGGCCAGCCTCGGCCAGCGCTACTCCGTCAAATCGCCAGAAGGCTGACGAATGGGCGAACGCCCGTTGGTCAAGGGCCAGCACGGCGTCTTGGTCTCGTTGTCGTGCTGGCCGGGTACGCCTTTCCCATGCGGGAGGGCTGTCTGGTTCGATCGTCTGGCTCAGAAGCAGGAGGTGTTCGCGGGGGGTGAAGCCCGCCTCCGTGAACGGTTGCTGGTCGATGGGCCCGAGAGCCGTGGTTACGACCGTTAGGACTCCTCGATCGCCGAGGTAGTCGAGCAGTCGGGCCACATCGTGGGATCGCGGCGTGGGTCCGGTTACGACCACTACTTGGACGGTCCGGACGTCACCTCGCCACGGGCTAAGGCGAAGCACGGTGCCGGTATCCGGGTCAGTGCCGATCACGAACCGTTCGATGTTAGGGACCCCGACAACCGACGGGCCGGGGTTTGGCTCGTCGGTCAGATCAACGACGCGACCATCCTTATGGGGTCCGTCAACGGGAGTTCCTTCGGTCCGGACATCGATGCCGACAGGGTACGACTAGTGCGCTACCCCTGACGGGCCAGACCCCTGTTATGTGGGGGGGTTACGCTCGCCGGATGTCCCTTCTGCTTGTGACCGACGAGCGGTTTTTGGACCATCGGGCAGGGTCTCGGCATCCCGAGCAGCCTGCTCGCCTTACTGCTGTCTGGGAGGGTCTGGATGCTGCAGGGATCGACGATGCGCTGATCCGCCGCGCTCCGCGTCCAGCGACCGACGCGGATCTGCTCGGCGTTCATCCGGAGGGCCATCTCGCCCGGTTGATTGCCATCGACGCTAGGGGAGGTGGTCGGTGTGATGAGGACACGGTCATGGGTCCAGATTCGTTGCTAGCGGCTCGACTAGCGGCTGGTGCCGGATTGGTTGCCGTTGAGGGGTTAGAGGCTGGTGATGCTGACCTCGCTTTTTGCGCGGTGCGACCACCGGGTCATCACGCAATGCCCAACCGGTCTATGGGCTTCTGCTTACTCAACAACGTGGCGGTGACTGCTATTGCCCTCACAGGAGCTGGGTATCGGGTAGCCATTGTCGACGTGGACGCTCACCATGGCAACGGCACCCAGGACGTTTTCTACGAGGACGATCGGGTGTTGTTTGTGTCGTGTCACCAGTGGCCGCTGTACCCGGGAAGTGGTGCAATCAACGAGACGGGGGCTGGTGTCGGGACCGGTACCACTATCAACGTGCCCCTTCCTCCCGGCGCAGCCGGTGACGACTACCGGCAGGTGATGGGAACAGTGGTAGTTCCGGCCGTCGAACGCTTCGACCCCGACTGGCTGCTCGTTTCGGCGGGTTTCGACGCCCACCGAGATGACCCGCTGACCGATATGGGCCTGACATCGGCCGACTACGCAGGTCTGGTTGCGGATTTGGTGGGATTGGTGCCGGCTGGTCGGGTCGTGCTGTTCCTTGAGGGCGGGTACGACCTGTCGGCGTTGGCTAACTCCACGGGGGCCACTATGGCGGCCACCCTCGGAGTAGCCCACCGGATCGAGGATGTCACCGGGCCTGGGCGGGGTGGTGTCGCCGAAGAGGTGGATGCACTGGTGTTCGATCTTGTGCGACTCCATGATCTCGAGACCTGAGCGGTGAGCGAACTCCCCCCAGTCGCCAAGGACATGTTCGATGACCTCCGTGTCGCCGTGGCATCGGTGGCCGAGCCGCTGCACGCTGCCGGCCATCGCCTGTACCTGGTGGGTGGCTTGGTTCGTGACCGTCTGCTGGCAGACGATCTGACGCTTGACCATGACCTGACGACCGATGCCCCGCCGGAACGTATTCGTGACCTGGTGGCCGGGGTGGCTGACGCTGTATGGCTTCAAGGGGAGCGGTTTGGAACCGTGGGCCTACGGGTAGGTGACGTAACCATGGAGATCACTACTCATCGGGCTGAGGCCTATGTGAGCGACTCGCGCAAGCCGGTGGTTCGCTTCTCCACCGAACTTGTTGAGGATTTGGCTCGCCGGGACTTCACAGTCAATGCCATGGCCGTCGATGTGGCCGATGGGACCTTGCACGACCCGTTTGGAGGCCGTGCCGATCTGGAGGCTCGGATTTTACGGACCCCTCTAGATCCGGTGGAGTCGTTCTCCGATGATCCACTGCGCATGCTGCGCGCCGCCCGATTCCTATCCCGATACGAACTGACATCGGCCGAGGGGTTGGTCGAGGCCGCCCGGTCTCTGGTGGGCCGGATGGAGATTGTTTCAGCCGAACGCATACGCGATGAACTGTTCCGGCTCCTGGAGGTCGAAGACCCGACCGCAGGGCTCGATCTGTTGGACGAGATGGGGCTGCTCGAGACGGTGTTGCCCGAGCTGGCAGCCCTCGAGGCACCCAAGCGTGCGGCGCTCGCACGACGGATGGCTGGGGCGCCGGCCGATGCCGTCCTACGACTATGTGTGCTGGCTAACGCAGTTGGTGACGATGAGGTCATTGGACGGTGGATCTCGATCCTCCGCCTGTCAGGGCGGGACGCCGGTCGGGCCCAGACCCTGTTGGACGGGGCGGCCATGGTTGCTGATCAAGGGGCCGAGCCCTCCGATGAGGACGTGCGACGATTGGCGGCATGGGCCGGTGAGAGGTTGGACGACGTGGTGGCCTTCGCCGTGTTGGTGGGGGCTGGGTCCGCTATAGGTGTTCTGGTCGATTCAGTGGTCCGCCTTCGGGCTGCGGGCGAGTTCAACGATCTCGGCCCAGCGCTTGACGGGGCCACGGTGATGGGATTGCTGGATCTGGAGGCCGGCCCTGAGGTAGGCGAGGTGATGGCCTGGTTGGGTGAGCTCCGACTTGTCGAGGGGTGTCTTCCCAATGAGGAGATTCGACGGCGACTGATCGAATGGTGGGGTAACACTGGGGATTAATCATCCTTGGTCGCACTGACCGATCATGTTGCTGAGGAATGCCGGCCGGAGGGGTTTCCCGCTTGGCGTATGGTGGCCACGTGGTAGGTCGGCGAACCGGCGAGGCTAGACAGGTCGGTCCCAGCTTGCTGCCCGCCCGGCGTGCGGCTGACGTCGATTACCGCTTGGCCCGTCAGACCACTCTCGACGGCTGGAGACGTGGGTCGCTAGGTCGTGAAGTGCTGTGTGACGCTCAACCGATGTTGCGTCGCAACGCTGTGGAGTGCGGGACTCCCACAGGCGAGACCTGTCCGGTGTGTGAGGACTACGAGGTGGCCCATGTCATCTACGTGTTTGGGCCTCGTCTGCCGGCATTTGGGCGGTGTATTTCCACGCCGGGGGAGCTGGACCGTTTAGATGCTCGAAAGGCCCGTCTCACTGGTTACATAGTTGAGGTTTGTGCGGCCTGTGGTTGGAACCACCTATTGAGGGTGACCTCGCTCGGTCAGGGCTGAACGAGCAGCCCGCGCGGGTTACGTCGCCTTCGGGCACCACTGTCACAGGTGCCTGCGATGGTGTCTGCGTGGATGCGAACAATAGACAGGTAGCCTGCTTTCGCCATCGTGGATACCGGCTGACCGGTAGCCACTATGACCCTGACAACCCGTTCCCCCTGCCCCACCGTGGGGCCCCGGACACTCCGTGGGTGTTGTCCGAGACCAGAGGAGGTGAGTGCCTGCCATGCGGGCCTATGAACTCATGATCATTTTCGACAGCGACCTCGAGGCCGAAGCCTTGTCGGCCAGCCTGTCGAAGGTCACCGCAAATATCGAATCCGAGGGTGGCCGCATAGCGTCCCTCAAGGACTCCGAACCTTGGGGCCGTCGGCGCTTCGCCTACCGGATCAACCACAAGTGGGAGGGCGTTTACGTCGTCCTTGACGTGGTGACCGAGGCGGGCAATCTGGACTCCACAGATCGCATTCTCCGACTTGCGGATCGCAGTGAAGTGGTCCGCCACAAGATCATTCGTTTGCCTGATGGTGAGGTCGCACGTCGTGGTCTCCTGGGCGAGGTGGAGCCGGCCGAGGCCGGTTGAGAACGGGAGGGAACATATGGCTTTTAACAACACCGTCACGATTATCGGGAATGTCACCCGAGATCCTGAGCTGCGGTACATCCCCAATGGCACCGCGGTGACGAACTTCGGCCTCGCGTGGAACCTGCGAAAGCAGAACGGCGAGGAAGAGGCGATGTTCTTCAACGTCACCTGCTGGCGTAGTTTGGCCGAGAACGTGGCCGAGTCGATTGGTAAGGGAGCACGGGTCATTGTCACTGGACGCCTCGACCATCGCTCCTACGAGACCCAAGAAGGCGAAAAGCGCAGCGTCGTTGAGATCCAGGCTGAGGAGATCGGTCCGAGCCTCCAGTGGGCGACCGCTGACGTGGAGCGCAACGCCCGGACCGATGGAGGTGGGTCTGCCACTCCGTCGGGGAGTAGCGGGCAAGTTGCTCCCACCCATCCGACCGATGAGGAGCCCTTCTGATGGCGCGTCGTACCCCTCCTCGTCGATCCAAGCCACGTGATGCGGGCAGGCGAGGCAAGAAGAAGATCAGCGCGCTGGTCATCGGCAAGGTCGACTACGTCGACTACAAGGACGCCGAGTTGCTTAGGAAGTTCGTTTCCGAGCGTTCGAAACTTAAGGCTCGTCGGGTTACCGGTAACTCCGAACAGCAGCAGCGTGAGGTTGCCAGGGCGGTCAAAAACGCCCGTGAAATGGCGCTGATCCCCTATACCAATCGTGTTACGACCCAGCGCCGGGAGCGCCGAAACGAGGATCGGGGCGCCCGGGCCGATGGTCCCCCGCCGCGTCCGTCAGGGCCGCCTCCTGGGTCCGATGTCGAGTCTGAGTTCGACGAGGTCATGGACGATGTGGCGATGGCCGAGACTACGGAAGACGTGGCTGTGGTCGAGATTGCGGACGCGGTGGACGAGGAGATCGACTTGTGAAGGTTCTCCTGCGTTCCGACGTGGCCGGTCTGGGTCGCACCGGCGACATCGTCGAGGTGGCTCGTGGCTATGCCCGCAATTACCTGGTCCCCAAGGGTCTGGCCATCGAGGCTATGGCTGGTGTGACCGCCCAGGCTGAAGCCATGCAGCGCAAGCGTGCGTTAAAGGCCGCAGCTGACCAAGCCGAGGCCGAAGCCATTGCGGCTCGAATCGCCGGTGTGGTGGTTGTGGTCGTCGCCAAAGCGTCCGACGAGGGACGACTGTTCGGGTCGGTCGGCGTTGCCGAGGTGACCGACGCCCTGACTGCCCAGATCGGACTCGAATTGGATCGACGCCAGGTCGTCGGTGAGGTGGTCAAGGAGGTGGGCTCGCACGAGTTCACCGTCGAACTCCACAGTGAGGTGGCTGTTCCGGTCACCGTCGAGGTACAGGCCGAGGCCTAACCCTCCGGCTATGACGAACGTTGGCCGGTTCCGGTTAATGGCCTGGACCGGCTTGACGATTGTCCACAGGACGGTTTCGGTTTTCCCCGGTGACCTTCTTGTCGATGGGGAGAAGTCCGAGACTTTTCCTTCTGGTTCCCCACAGGGCGGCGCGTGCATGCTTCGACCTATGGGCGGGATGGGTATTGGCGGCACAGTGTGAACTCGCCGAGTTCTGAAATTCCAGGCGAGGCCTCTGACAGCGATCTCGGCGATCCGTCGTCGGGCAATGATTTCTCGACCGACCCGTCGACCTTTGAGCCCGTGCCGGTGTTCGACGAACCGCCGCCCAGCGAGCCCCCTGACGAGGATTCGATGCAGGGGGAGACGCTTTCCGGTGGTATCTCGGATGGTCGCCGGGGTGGTGGCCAGACTCGTCGATCGAGTGGATCGCTGGCATCGCGTGTCCCGCCCCACAACCTTGATGCGGAGGCCTCCCTCTTGGGGGCGATGCTCCTGTCGCGTGACGCAATTGCCGATGCCCTTGAGGTGGTGGCCGCCGAGCACTTCTACAAGCCGTCCCACGCCCACGTCTTCGAGGCGATCTGCGGGCTCTACTCCTCGGGTGAACCGGCCGATCCAGTCACCGTGGCCGAGGCACTCACCCGGTCGGGACTTCTCGACCAGATTGGCGGACCAAGTCTGCTGCTGGAGCTCCAAGCGTCCACCCCGGCTACATCGAGTGCTTCCAAGTACGCCTGCATCATTCAGGAGCACGCCACTCTCCGAGGACTGATCGGCGCTGCCAACGAGATCGCCGAGATCGGCTACGGCCGACCGGACGACGTCGTCAAGGCAGTGGACGAGGCCGAGAACCTCGTGTTCCAGGTTGGGCAGGGTCGCGTCACCGACTCGATGGCCAAGATGAGCGACCTGTTGAGCGCCAACCTCGACCGGCTCGAAGACCTCTTCGAGCGAGGTGAGACCATCACCGGAACGCCCACGGGCTACGACGACCTGGACCAAACGCTGTCGGGTCTGCAGGACGAGAACTTGATCATTGTCGGGGCCCGTCCGGCCATGGGTAAGACCTCGTTTGCGCTGGGTATCGCCTCCCACGTTGGTATTCGTCAGGCACTGCCGACGGTGGTGTTCTCACTCGAGATGAGCCAATTGGAACTCAGCCAGCGGATCCTTTGCATGGAGGCTCGGGTGGACGCCACCAATATCCGCAACGGGCAACTGTCAGCTGAGGACTGGGCCAAGATCAACCGGGCCACCGGTAAGTTGGGCGACGCCCCTATCTGGATTGATGACAATCCCAACACCTCGGTAATGGAGATCCGGGCCAAGGCGCGCCGTCTCAGGAGCCGGGTCGGCAAGTTGGGTGTGGTGATCGTGGACTACATCCAACTCATGACCGGTCGGTCCTCCGCTGAGAGTCGCCAGGTGGAAGTTTCCGAGATCAGCCGGGGGCTCAAGATCCTTGCCCGTGAACTGCAGTGTCCGGTGGTCGGACTGTCCCAGTTGTCTCGTGGGCTCGAGGCCCGGCAGGACAAGCGCCCGATGATGGCCGATCTACGCGAATCAGGATCCATTGAGCAGGACGCTGATGTGGTGCTCTTCCTATATCGCGACGAGGTGTACAACGCGGACACGGCCGATATAGGGATGTCTGAAGTGATCGTCTCTAAGCACCGCAACGGTCCCACTGGGACCATTCGGTTGGCTTGGCTACCTCGCTACACACGGTTTTCCAACATGTCCAAGGCCAGCTGAAAGCGTGTTTCTGGGCGAGGACCTGCTCGGTTGGCTACTGCTGGCACTGGGAGGAGCGATGGCCGTAGGCAATGCCATGGCCCTGATCCGCCCGCCCGCTGGTCTTGATGACGGGGATCTGGAGCGGCCTCCGATATGGCGCAGCGTGCTGTACATCGTTCTGGGCACGGCCGCCGCCTTGTGGGCATTGGCCACACTGGTCGACTGAGCCGTCGGACCGGACTCGTCCACTCCAGTTGGTGATCGGTTTGGTCTACTACCGTCCGGGCCGGAGGTGACGGGGATGGCTGGAACGGACACGACCATGGGAGAGGAACAGGGACTCGTTGATGCTTGCGGTGTTGAACCGGGGTACACCTGCGAGTGGATCTGGGATGCGACAGGCAACGAGGGTTTGGCCTCGCTAGTCGACTGGCTGATCGAGCGGCCGTTGAAGGTCGTGGTGATCCTGATCGGGGCGCTCATCGTCAACCGACTGGTCAAGCGGGCCATCGACCGGATGGTGAGCCGACTAGTAGAGACGCGCACCCAGGAGCAGACAGAAGCCGAGGACACAGCGTCGGCGACGTTCACCCGACTGGGACGACGGGCTCGGGGCAAACTCACCAGAATCCACGAACAGGCCGAACGGTCCCGCCAGCGAGCTATGACCCTTGGTGCGGTGCTGCGCAGTTTGGCCGGCTTCGCGGTGTATGCGCTGGCCTTCATGGTGGCCCTCGGAGAGCTAGGGCTTGATCTGGGCCCGCTGATCGCCGGAGCAGGCATCGTCGGCCTGGCCATCGGCTTCGGTGCGCAGTCCCTGGTGGCCGACTTCATCGCTGGGATCTTCATCATCATCGAGGACCAGTACGGCGTCGGCGACTACGTCGACGTGGGAGCTGCGTCGGGCACCGTCGAGAAGGTCACCCTCCGGACCACCGTGCTGCGCGACGTCCACGGGGCGCTGTGGGTAGTGCCCAATGGAGAGATCCGAAGAGTCGGCAACTCGTCACAGCTCTGGGCCCGCACGGTGCTCGACGTCGACGTGGCCTACGACACTGACATCGACCTGGCGGCCAGCGTTATCAAGCAGGTGGCCGACGACATCTGGCGTGAGGAACATG
>JASLKB010000250.1 GCA_030747775.1 Acidimicrobiales bacterium
CCGATCGGGCCCTTCTACTGGCTGGGCGACGTCCTCGGCATCCCCGACTGGCTGGTCCAACGGCTGTGGATGGGCTCCATCCTGCTGGCCGCCGGCCTTGGCGTCCGCTGGCTGCTCCGCACCATGGGCTGGCAGGGACCGGCCCTTCTCGTCTCGTCACTGGCCTACCTGCTCAGCCCCTACCTCCTGAACTTCCTGTCATGGGTGACGCCCATCCTCCTGCCGTGGGCCGCCCTGCCGTGGCTTCTCGGCCTGACCATCCGGGCCCTGCGGACGCCGGGATGGCGCCACGCCACCCTGTTCGGGCTGGTGACCCTCACCGCGGGTGGGGTCAACGCTACGTCTCTGCTCCTGGTGGGCCTGGGGCCGGTGGCGTGGCTGGTGTGGAGCGGCCTCGAACGATCCGTGCCCTGGCGTCGGGTGCTGGGCACGGCGGTCCGGATCGGCGTGGCGGTGGTCGCCACAGGGCTCTGGTGGGTGGCCGGCCTGGCTGTCCAGGCCGCTTCGGGGCTCCCGACGCTGCACCTGACGGAGAACTACCGGGTGGTGTCCGACGCCGCCACCGCACCGGAGCTGTTCCGAGGCCTCGGCTATTGGT
>JASLKB010000251.1 GCA_030747775.1 Acidimicrobiales bacterium
GCATCAGCGATTCATCAGCAACCACCAGCAACGCCACCAGCAACGCCCATCGCCACCACCACCAGCAACGCCCGTCACCACCGCACGATCAGTGGCAGGCCGAAGCAACACAAAGTCGAGCAGCCACACCACCAGCAACGCCCGCCACCCCCGACCACCCGCACCCCCGCCCGCCGCCCAACCCAACAGGTAAACCAGAACCCCGTGCACAGGCAGCGCTGCGACCCCACACAAGCAGCACCAGCACCAGCCACCAGCACAACCCAACAGCAATTTCGGCCCGAGCATCATCTAGCTAGAAAGGGGGGAGGGGGGCGCGCATGTCCTCGGCGTCCTCGGCAGTGCGACGCCACGACCACGACCACGACAACGACCACGACCACGCCCGCAAGAAGACCAAGACCACGATAAGCGATGAGGGGATGGAAGCCTTGAAAGAAATGCTCGCAGATACGACAACGCGCAAGACCACGGCCGTCACCATGACCAACGCCAAGACAACGGACCAGACCACGGCCGTCACCAAGACCACGGACCAGGCCACGACGACCACGACCGCGGAAGACCAGACCATGCTTCAAAACCTCACATCGCAG
>JASLKB010000252.1 GCA_030747775.1 Acidimicrobiales bacterium
CTAGCCCGTTACCGGGATCTGGGGATTGGATCCGACCTCGGCCACTACCTCCAGGCCGCCCACCTCATGGACCGTGGGTTTGATCCGATGGTCACCGAACTGGGGCACAACCTGTTCGCCGACCAGGCCTCGTGGATCTTTTGGCCCATAGCCTTCATCCTCCGGGTACTTCCGGCTGCTGGAACCCTGCTGGTGTTTCAGTCGGTGGCGTTGTCCCTGGCTGTTGTCCCTATCTGGCGGATCGCTAGAGGTCCGGCCAACCTCCGAATCGGGGCGGCGTCGGCATTGATGGCCGCGTACGCCCTCCACCCGTCGGTCCATGACCTGAACCTGGCTGGTTTCCATCCCGAGGCCCTAGCTATCCCCGCGCTTATGGCTGCATACCTGGTTGCTCGATCCGACCACTGGTGGTGGCTGGCCGCACTAACCGTAGTGGTGGTATCCACCCGGTCCGATCTGGGGTTAGCCGTTACCGCACTCGGACTCGTACTCGTCGGCGATGACAACCGGAACCGAGGATGGCCATTGGCGATCTTCGGTCTCGCGTGGTTCCTCATCATGTCGTTCGTGGTACAGCCCATACTTGGCGATG
>JASLKB010000253.1 GCA_030747775.1 Acidimicrobiales bacterium
CGGCTGGGTGTTGAGCACCACGGTGAACGTGTCGGTGCCGCCGGATTCGGTGGTCGCCGTCGAACCGTCCGACTCGGTGAACGAAACTCCCGGCGAGTCGTCGTCAGAGGTGGTCACCGTGATCGTCTGGTCGGCCAGCGCGTCGAACGCGTTGTCGCTGGAGGCGTCGACGACGGCCACCGTCACCGCAGTGGTCTGGTTGCCGTCGGTGAGATTGTCGTCGACGCCGGTGACCGCCACATACTGGGATGTCGACCAGTTCGACGACGTGAACGTCAACTGGGCCGGCGACACCGTCGCCTCGCCGGTGTCAGCCGATGACACTTCGAACACGACGTCAGAAGTGGGTTGCGCGGTGAGAACAACGGGGACCATCACCGTCGCGATAAACGGGCCTTCGGCGACGGTTACCGACGTGCCGGAAGTACCCGACAGGGTGTAGCCGGCTGCGTCGTCATCAGAGGTGGTCACCGTGACCGTCTGGTCGGCCACCGAGTCGTACGCATCATCCGACGACCCGTCGACGACGGCCACGGTCACCGCAGTGGTCTGGGTGCCGTCGACGGCATTGTCGTCGACACC
>JASLKB010000254.1 GCA_030747775.1 Acidimicrobiales bacterium
GTGACACCTCTCGTTTCAAAACGCGCTTGAGCCAGTCATTTAATGAAGGCAGCGGCCCGTAGACGTTCGGCGGCGTGGCGGGGCCTATTCTAGTCGCGATGGGCTCTGCATTTGTGTCCAGGCACGTGTGGTCGTGGTCGCCGTGGAAGACGTCGAAGAGGCCCATTGGTTGTGTGGCTGCCAGTGGGGTGGCAGAGGCACGCGGGGCGGCGACGGCGGCGGGAGCAGCAGGAGCCGCGCCGCCGCCCTGCGAGCTGATCTCCTTGAGCATCGCGTCCACCACCTCGCCGACAGTCTGCGTGCGCGAGAGAGCGGCCACGTCCTGCGCCTCGACGCTCAGCTGCTTCTGCACCTCGCTGAGGATCTCGACGCGCTTGATCGAGTCGACGCCAAGCTCCGTCTCGAGCGCCATGTCCATCTCGATCATATCCACTTCGTAGCCCGTCTTGGCGGCGAGCACCTCGAGCACGACCTGCGTCGCCTTCTCGGGCGACACGCCGCCGGCCGCCGGGGCGGGCGCCGCGGCACGGGCGGGCGCGGCGGGGGCCGCGGCGGCGCCGGAGTTGCCGAGCTCCTTG
>JASLKB010000255.1 GCA_030747775.1 Acidimicrobiales bacterium
CGTTATGGCGAGAACGCTAACCAGTCAACTGGTGAGCTTGCTAAGGATGTATACGCTGACTACGAAGCGGCTTATGGTGAAGTACCAGCCGCTCCGTTCTGGGCACACTCCTACGATGCTGCTGTTCTATTAATGGACGCCATCGCACATGCTTCATACATGGATGGTGACGATCTCGTCATCGACCGTGCCGGAGTTCGTGAGCACCTGAACAGCGTTTCAGACTACGCAGGTTTGATCGGCACCATGTCATGTGACGCCTTTGGTGACTGCGGATCACAGAAAATTACTGTAATCCAAAACACCGACCTCACTGACTATGTCGCATCAACAGAAAACGTTGTATACGAATACGCTCCAGCAGCTTCAACAGCTGTAGGAGAGGTAGTAGCTGGTGGTGGAGATATCACGATGTGTCGTGCGAACTGGGCTTCTGGTTATATCCAGGCTGAGATTGTGCGCCAAGTGTTACAAACTGCTGGTTACACCGTTTCTGATCCTTCAGAGATTGAGCTTGGGCCATCTAATGCGTACACCGCGATGGCT
>JASLKB010000256.1 GCA_030747775.1 Acidimicrobiales bacterium
ATCAACCCAAGGGACCGGTTGTAGATAGTCGTAGTAGTGACCGGCGCCGCGGTGGTCGTTGTGGTAACTGGCGCCGCGGTAGTCGTTGTCGTAGCTGGCGCCGCGGTGGTCGTGGTCGTGGTCGTGGTCGTGGTCGTGGTCACGGCAGTCGTGGTCGCAGGTGCGGCAGTTGTGGTCGCTGTCGGTGGTGCAGGAACGCCGGCAGCGGAAAGAGCCCTGACTGAGAGTTCCGTGAGATGCACGGCCCGGGTGCCTGGCCCGTAAATCCCATCGACCGTCGCCCCTAGCACCTGTTGCAAGAGGCGAACCCGATCACTGTTTTCTCCCCAGACGAAGGTCGCCGTGAGGATGGCCGAGGCTGGAACGGCAAAGCTAGCGATCGTCGTCGCTGCCGTGGCCGTGGCCAACGTGGTCGAGGGTGGTTGGGGGAAGACCGTCGTGGATGACACGCTCTCCCCGGCGGTCATCGTGGTGGAAGACACTGCGGCGGCAGGGGCCACGGTGGTTGAGGCTGGAGCGGTGCTTCCGACTGGAGCGG
>JASLKB010000257.1 GCA_030747775.1 Acidimicrobiales bacterium
CCGCCTTGACAGGGCGGCGTGCACTCCAAACTGCACCACGGGACCTTATTATCAACAAATGTTACTTGTTGTTTGTTCACCTATTAGGTGATATGTAGGTTCAATAGAACCGGTTGTCACTCTACGCCATGGAAAGGCATACACCAATCTATGGAGCTACGAAGAGTATTTTTTTGTACCCCGTACGGGATTTGAACCCGTGTTACCGGCGTGAAAGGCCGGCGTCCTAGGCCGCTGGACGAACGGGGCAGGACTCCCCAAAGGTGGGTTCAGTCACGATACCAAAGGTATGAGCCGGTCCGACCAGAATTGATTAATAACAAAGATTTTTTTATATTTTTTCTTGAAGCACGTCAATTATGGAACTTAGCATTTGGCCGAAAATTTGGAAGAGAATCCAGATGTCATAAGACGGGTCTGTTTCACTAGGGTTATCTTCATAATCTTCGGAAATATTGAGACGTTCACCGAGGAACAGGCGGAGAATATTTAGAGCCCGCATTATTTCAACAAGATCATTTTCCGTAACTTCAGGTT
>JASLKB010000258.1 GCA_030747775.1 Acidimicrobiales bacterium
CGATCGAGTCAGGTTCTGGTAGATGTGGTGGTGGGTGTTCACTAGCCCGGGGGTGACGAGGCATCCGCTGGCGTCGATGCGGCGATCTGCGGTCGGTTCCTCGCCCGGTCCGCCGACTGCGTCGACGAATCCGTCGGTGATGGCAACCCACCCGCCGGGGATCTCACGGCGGTCCTCGTTCATAGTGACGACGAGATCGGCTCCGGCCACGACGAGATCGGCGGTGTCACTGGTCACGGACTGCCTCCTATAACACCCGTTAATCCTTGCAGCCCATAGAAGCGCGGTGATGCCTGGATTGCTTCAGGATTGCACAGAATGCACACCACCAGACGGACACAGGCGTACCCGTCAGACATGCATCGTTGAATCCACGGGCACTGCGGTCCAGATGAACGTCCTGGACAGATTTCTGTGATCTGGGGGACCGAAGGTCGGGAGTTCAAATCTCGGCAGCCCGACAACAAGAATCGCAGGTCAGGCATCGAGTCGAGCCTCGATCCAGGCAGCCTGTCGGTCGGCGTGTGCGG
>JASLKB010000259.1 GCA_030747775.1 Acidimicrobiales bacterium
ACCACCAGCGCCGATGGTACTTGGGACGAGTGTCCCCGGGAGAGTAGGTCGCCGCCGGATTTCGAAAAAAAGCAGCGGATCCAATGGGTCCGCTGCTTTATTTTTAGCGGATGTCTAATGGTTTCCGTAAATGGGCTGTAGGCTTTATCCGCTATGGCTCCTTCTAAGAAATCCGATAAATTCTCCTCATCAAGGGATATGAGAAGCTCTTCGGGTAGTCGATCGAAAGAAGAGACAGCATCTGGTGGAGCTCCGAGGAAATATAAAAAAACCGATAGATTTTCCTCATCAAAGAATAAGAGGAACCCTTCTGGTGTTCGACCAAAAGAAGAGGGAGCATCTGGTGGAGCTCCGCGGAAATATAAAAAAACCAAGTCAGAGCATAAGGAGAAAGAGCAACTTGACCCGATTCCAGGGAACAAAGAATGGGGTGGTTTAGCGAGAACGGGAGTTCTGAGAGTTCGACATGATGACCAAAAAGCAGAAGAAGAACGACTGCATGCTCCTATTGAAGAAATAATCGA
>JASLKB010000025.1:0-16854 GCA_030747775.1 Acidimicrobiales bacterium
AGCGGCCTCCACCGATCGGATACCGCCGCCCACCGTGAAGGGAATGAACACCTCCTCTGCGACCCGGCGCACCATCTCAAGTGTGGTCGCTCGAGCGTCCGACGACGCGGTGATGTCCAGAAACACCAACTCATCGGCTCCCTCGCGGTCATAGCGGGCCGCCATCTCCACAGGATCACCGGCATCGCGAAGACCGACGAAATTCACGCCTTTGACCACCCGCCCGGCGTCGACATCTAGACACGGAATGATCCGCACAGTCTCCATGTCAAACCGGCCCATCCGCCGAAAGGGCATCTGGATCGCCGCTTCGGAACCGAACAGCTGCGGCCAGGTCCACCGTGCCTTCGTATAGCGCCCTCCCAAGGATGATTCCGGCAATACGGCGCCCGTCGACCGAGAGGGCAGCGAGGTCCTCTAGGTCGGAATGTCGACCGACACCACCAGAGGCCACCACATCAACGTTGGTCGCGGCTAACGCATCAGCAAGGATGTCAAGGTCGGGGCCCTCCATGGTGCCGTCCCTCTCGATGCGAGTGATGACAAAGGCTGACGTCCCCAACGTCGAGTAGCGGATCAACGCATCAGCGATGCGGAGCCCACTGCCCTCGGTCCAGCCACGGACCGCTACCTCGTCGCCCCAGACATCCAGTCCCACAGCTACCAGGCCGTGATCAGACACCGCGGTAACTAGATCGGGATCCGCGATGGCTGCCGTACCTAGGACGACCCGGGCCACACCGGCGTCGAACAGTGTCCTGGCATCAGCCACGGAGCGCACGCCACCGCCGGTCTGGACGGGCACGTCAAGGGCCGCGGCCACCGCAGCGACCACCGTTCGGTTCACCGGGCTACCACTACGGGCCGCATCGAGGTCCACGACGTGCACCCAGTCGGCACCCGCCTCCTGGAAGGCCAGCGCCTGGGCCACCGGATCGTCGCCGTAAACGATCTCCCGGTCGTAATCGCCCTGCACGAGGCGGACGCACCGACCGGCCCGCAGATCAATGGCTGGGAAGAGTTCAGGAACGTTCACAATCCCAACCCGTTCCGGTCCTGTGCCCTGCTGGCCACGAGGGCAACAAAATTCTCCAACACCTGAAGGCCGGTAGAAGAAGACTTCTCCGGGTGGAACTGACAGGCCCAGAGCACACCCCGTGCCTCAGCACCACAAACCTCTCCACCATAAGTACAGGTAGCCACCGTGTCCGGTCCAACGGGGGCGGCGTAGCTGTGGACGAAGTAGGTCCACGGGTCGTCGCCCAAGCCGGCCAACATCGGATGCTTGTCCGCATCGGCAGCGACCTCCAGGCGGTTCCACTGCATCTGCGGTCGCTTCACGTCTCCCGATAGCAACGCGACCTCGCCAGGCAGCACCCCTAGACCGGGCACGCCGGGGGCCTCGGCGCTCCCCTGGTGGAGCATCTGAAGACCCACACAGATGCCGAGGAACGGCCTTCCGGTTCCCGTGGCCGCCAAGGACGCCGTGTCGAGCGCCGTGGCCCATAGGCCTGAGTCTCCCAATGCCTCGATGCACCGACCAAACGCACCCACACCGGGCAAGACCACACCATCGGCGGTAGCCACCACTTCGGGGTCGGCAGTCAAGCGGGCGTCGGCCCCCACCTTCTGGAGGGCTTTCTGAGCCGATCGGAGGTTTCCGATCCCATAGTCCAAGACCGCCAGCACCGGCGCGGAGCCGGGCCTGTCTTCCAAAGTCACAGGCTGCCCTTGGTGGACGGCACACCCCCGCCCTCAACCCGTACGGCGTCGCGCAGGGCGCGGGCCACACCCTTAAATGAGGCCTCCACGATGTGATGGGTATTGCGCCCGCGGACCGAGGTCAGGTGCAGTGTGATACGAGCCGCTACGGAGAACGCCCGCCAGAACTCCTCCATCAACTGCGGGTCGAACGGAGGATCGCCCAAGATCTTCTCGCCGGGAAACTCGACCTCGTAGTGAAGGTAAGGCCGCCCCGACAGGTCGAGGGCTACATCGATCAGTGCCTCGTCGAGGGGTACCCGAATAGAGGCGAATCGTCGCACCCCAGCCTTGCCACCCAGCGCATCAGCGAACGCCTCACCCAAGGCGATGCCCACGTCCTCCACGGTGTGGTGGGCATCGATGGCTAGATCACCGTTGCAGGACACCCGGAGGCCGAACCCACCGTGGCCCCCTAACTGGTCGAGCATGTGGTCAAAGAACGGGATGCCGGTCGACGTCAAGACCCCGTCGATCGTCTCGCCATCCAGATCAACCTCAACGACGATGGTCGTCTCCTTGGTGGTTCGCTCTCGACACCCAGTGCGTGCCATTTCAGACCCCTTCCGTGGCTGATTTATCGGTTGCCTCCCCAAGAGGCCCTGCCAGAATCTCGGTCAGGGCCTGGAGGAACCGGTCGTTCTCGTCGGCCGTCCCGATAGTGACCCGAAGGCACCCCTCGATCCCCGCCATGGTCGTAAAGTCCCGTACGAGCACCGACCGGTCCAAAAGTGACCGCCAGACTTCACTCCCCGACCGAGCCTCGGGCCGGAACAGGATGAAGTTTGCCTCCGAAGGCCAACTGGTTACACCGAGGTCGGACAGCGCAGTTGAAACCCGGTCCCGTTCGCCCACTAGTTCCGCAACCCGGTCATCCATGGCTGACCCGTACTCAAGGGCCAGGATCCCGACAGCCTGCTTCAGGGCATCAAGGTGGTATGGCAAGGCGACCTTCTCGAGTTCGGCCACGCACCAGGTGGGAGCCAGCAAGAATCCCAGGCGTGCCCCGGCCATGGCCCAAGTCTTAGAGAAAGTTCGACTGACCACGAGAGGTCGGTCTTCGGCTAGCAGGCCCGCGAGGCTGGTCGAGGCGAACTGTCCGTAGGCCTCGTCGACGACAACTAGCCCGCCATAGCCCGACACCGCATCGACAATCTCGATCACCAGTTCCATGGGATCAACAGTGCCAGTGGGATTGTTGGGTGAACAGAGATGAACGAGCGCCGGTTGCCTCTCGGCCAACAGCGACAGGACATCTCCTCGCACCAACTGGTGACCAGCATCACGGGTACCACGGAGCACTGTGGTGCCTATGGTCCGGGCAATCTGGGCATACATGGCGTAGGTCGGATCGAACACCACTGCACTACGGCCCGGCCCGCCGTAGGCGAGGTGGAGGCCCTGGAGGACCTCATTGGAGCCGTTCGCGGCGAACACCTGGGCCAGGGCAACCCCATGCGCATCGGCCAAGGCCATCCTGAGCGCCGTAGCGGCTCGGTCGGGATAGCGATGCCAGGCCACATCGACGGCCCTGTCAGCCACCGCGCGGCGGAAGGCGTCCGGGGGCGGCACCGGCGACTCGTTGGTGTTGAGGCGAACGTCGACGTCAATCTGCGGCGAGTGGTAGCCATCCATGGATGCCACGCCATCACGGGCCACGGGCCGAATGAAGTCAGCCACAGTCGATGTCCGATCTGGCGTCGCTCTCCACACAATTCTCCAAAGCAGCGCTCGCGGCGACCCGCAGTCGGACCGACTCGGCGTGGGCATCGAAACCTTCGGCGTCGGCTAAAGCGGCCACATGGGGAGCCAGGCGCTCCAGAGCGGCGCGGTCAGCGCGCACGATATGAACTGCTTTGGTGAAGTCAGCCACTGTGAGAGCTCCCGAGAACCGGGCCGTCCCAGCGGTGGGCAACACGTGGCTGGGACCGGCCACGTAGTCGCCAAGCGAAGCGGGAGACCAGGAGCCACAGAACACAGCACCGGCATGACGTACCCGATCAGCCAAGGAATCAGCGTCGGCAACCATCAGCTGCAGGTGCTCGGGGGCGATGGCATCCGAGACAGCCAGAGCCTCATCGGGACCGTCGACGAGGACGACCCAACCAGCCGACGACAAGGTCGCAAGCACGTCATCCCGTCGACAGGAGGCCTCCGCTATACGGACCACCTCAGCGACTACGGCATCAGCTACCGCCTCGTCCCACGTCACCAACCAGGCCAAACCGTCAGGCCCGTGCTCAGCCTGGACTACCACGTCAATCGCCGCGAAGGTGGCGGGCACCGTGTCGTCGGCCATCACCACGATCTCCGACGGGCCAGCGAAAGCCGAGGGCACACCAACCAGGCCGGCCACCTCCCGCTTGGCCAGAGCCACGTAGACGTTTCCCGGACCGACTATGACGTCTACCTGAGGAATCGAAGCCGTCCCGAAGGCCATGGCGGCCACCGCCTGGGCCCCACCAACGGCGTAGACCTCATCGACCCCAGCTACCACGGCCGCCGCCAAGGTCACGTCGGCGATAGACCCATCGGGGCCCGGTGGAACACACAGGACCACCTGATCGACGCCAGCCACCCTTGCCGGAACGGCCGTCATCAGGACGGTGGAGGGATAGGCGGCCCGACCCCCCGGCGCGTAGCACCCGGCACGGTCTACCGGCCTTGAAACCGACCGAACGACTAGGCCGTCATCCTCGGTGAGGTGCAGGGGACGAATCTGGCTCTCGTGGTGCCGGCGAATCGACTCCGCAGCCACCACTAGCGCGGTTCTCAGATCAGAGTCGACCCGCTCGAGAGCGGCTTCCATTTCGGCCCGGTCCACCCGGACCGACGTCGGAGCAGCACCGTCTAAGCGCTCGGTCAGTTCCCTGATCGCCTCGTCACCCCGAGCCCGCACGTCAGCCAGGATGGACCGTACGGCAGCCAACTGCCCATCAGTGGATCCCTCACCCCCCGTACCGGGCCTAGGTAGGACGGACCGGAGGTCACCAACAGGGACCCAACGCTCCCCGCGCAGGTCCAGACGACGAAGCACGCCGCAACGCTATCGGCCTTAGCCTTCCCACTCGGATGGAGTTTCCCCGACGAAGGCGACAAGACTTACGACATGGCTGACCATGACAAGCACGGCGCTGCGGTGGATGCCGAACTGTCCTCGTTGGCTAGCCAACTTGAGGCCCTGATTCGCCGGATCGAAGACCTGGCGATCGAAGCCGCCTCTATTGATAGCAACGAAATTACTGACCGGACCGGCCTACACGAGGTGGAGCGCCATCTCCGTAGCGCCCTGCGGGAACTCAACCGGGCTCGACGGGCCTGACAACCCACACCACCACATCCGACCCAAACCGGCCCAAAAAAGTCGCTCGGCGCCCCGTAGGGCGCCGAACGGCGAGGCGGGTGGCGGGAACCCAGTCCTCGCAGAGGCCGGGTGGCGGGACCCGGCGCTTCGAACGTACACCACCAGACTGGGTGTTCGGCCAAGTTCTCATCCCGATAGTCAGTGATATCCGTCACAGCCATCTGCGGAGCACGGTTCTCATCGAATCGGGCCGGTCAAACCTCCGAGGAGGGACAGAAATCCTGCAGTACACACTCCCCACACCGGGGCCTCCGACTAGGACATACGCGGCGACCATGCAGGATCAGCCGCAAACTGAACCGACCTCTCTCGGTCGAGGCCACCATCGGATTCAACTCCATCTCGACCTTCACAGGATCGGTTTCCACGGTCATACCAAGGCGTCGCGACAACCGACCCACGTGGGTGTCCACCGGCAGGCCGGGAAGGTCGAGAGCGACGCTGCGCACCACGTTTGCCGTCTTTCGTCCCACCCCAGGTAACGAGGTCAGGTCGGCCATCGCCCCGGGAACTTCGGAGTCATAAACCTCGACGAGACGCTGGGCCATCCCTAGGAGGCTCCGGGCCTTGCTGGCATAAAATCCCGTGGAACGAACAATCTCCTCCAACTCGTGGGGCACGGCCCCCGCCAGATCCTTCGGTTCGGGATAAGCAGCAAACAGGGAGGGCGTCACCATGTTCACTCGCTTATCGGTGCACTGTGCCGAAAGAATCGTGGCGGCCAGCAACTGGAACGGGTTCTTGTGGTCCAACTCGCACTCGGCATCCGGGTACTCCTCGGTTAGGCGTCGGTTCGTCTCGGCAGCCCGGCCCTTTGGTGATCTCGGTCGTCCCACGAAGGGCGACGGTAGCCTCATCTCTCATGGACCGGTGGACCGTCTCCGACGGGACCGACACCGTCACCCTTTCCGGAGATCCGGAGCGCTGGCTCGTCGAACTCGATGTCTCCAACCCCACGACCCCCGGAGACCCGTCCGACGAGTTGGGCACCAACGACGACCGCGCCAGACGTCTACTGGAGGCCGCCACCCAGGCCGTGGCGATCCAGGGAGGCGGGCGCCTTGAGTACTGGATCGAACGAGTTCACCAACGTAGCGACGACATTCCGACTCAGGCTGGCTTCGTGCCGTACCGCGACCTGCTTCGACTCCGCCGAGAACTCCCAGCCCTGATCACAGACCTGGTCGTTCGCCCGTTCACAGAACCCGACGCTGAAGCGTTCCTAGAGTGCAACAACCGGGCCTTTGACTGGCACCCTGAGCAGGGCGAAATGACATCCGAAGACCTCGCCACCAAGCAGGCCGAGCCTTGGTACGACCCCGAGGGCTTCCTATTGCTTGAAGAGGTCGATGCCGAGGGTGAGCCTGTAATCACCGGCTTCTGTTGGACCAAGGTGCACGCCGACGAGAAGCCCGCCCTCGGAGAGATCTACGCCATCGCCGTAGATCCCGCGCATCACGGTCGGGGTCTCGGCCGGGAACTCACCCTGGCTGGCCTAAGCCATCTGGCCGACCGAGGGCTACGCCACGCCATCCTCTACGTCGAGTCCGACAACCGTCCGGCCCTGAAGATGTACCAGGGCCTGGGCTTTGAGTGTGAGTTCACTAGCCGGGCCTACCAACGCATCGTCCGATGAGGGTGATCAGGCGGCCACTCCCATGATGGACCGTCCCCTGACGGGTCCACAAGATGGAATCGGCCCAAGCCGTTATGACGCCGACCGGGAGGATCTGGAAGCCCTGATCGCCGAGATCGGCGAGACAACAGATACGGCGGTGCCCTCCTACCGGGTCGATCAACTTTGGCGGGGTCTGTATAGCGACCTCGTCGACCCCAATGACGTCACTACCCTCCCCAAGACCCTCCGGGAAGCGCTAGCCGAGCGCCTGCCAGCGGCACTTGTGGAGGACACTCGATCGGTGGGCGACGACGGCGACACCGTCAAATGGTTGTGGCGCTTGGCCGACGGCTCGCTGATCGAGACGGTACTCATGCACTACGAGGATCGCTCCACGGTCTGCGTCAGCACCCAGGCGGGATGTGCCATGGCTTGCGGATTCTGCGCTACCGGTCAGATGGGCTTCGACCGACACCTCTCGACCGGGGAAATCGTCGAGCAGGTCATCCGAGCCCAGATGGAGGCCGGCAACCGCCGGGTTTCCAACGTGGTCTTCATGGGCATGGGTGAACCACTAGCCAACTACGACAGGACATGGGCTGCCGTGGAACGACTACACGGTGACCTTGGCCTATCGGCCCGACACCTCACTATCTCCACCGTCGGGGTGATCCCGGGAATCCGCCGCATGGCCAACGAGCGGCTGCCCGTCAACCTGGCTGTATCACTCCACGCGGCCGACGACGACCTGCGCGATGAACTGGTGCCTATCAACCGGCGCTACCCACTCGCTGACCTGGCCGAAGTATGCGCCGAACACGTGGCCGCCACCGGCCGCCGCCTCTCCTTCGAGTGGGCACTCATCCACAACGTAAACGATCGCCTCGAGGACGCTGACCGCCTCGCTGCCTACGCACGACCACTGGGGGCACACGTGAACCTCATCCCCCTGAACCCCACGCCGGGGTGGCCGACCCGTGGCTCTTCTCCGGCACGGGTACGAGAGTTCGCCAAAGAGATCCGGTCCCGGGGCGGCAACGCCACCATCCGGAGGACCCGAGGTACCGAAATCAACGCAGCCTGCGGCCAACTCCGAGCTGACCGGAGCAACGTCGAAGGACACCCCACCGACCCGGTGACAGTGGCAACACCCAAACGCCGTAACCCGTCGAGGTAACGCGCCGGGCCGCTGACAGACTGACGCCGTGAAACGCCGCTGGATCAATCGCATGCACCCGCAGACGCTGGCCTCCGCAACGATGCTGCTGTACATCGAGGGCCTCTTCAATCTGGTCCGCGGACAATCACTATTTCTGGTGGGCATCGTCATGTTTCCCGCGGGGTGGGCTATCGCCAACGACAAACGCTGGGGATGGCGCCTGGGCGTGGGTAGCGCCGCGTTAGCCGTGCTCGTCCGCCTCTCGTGGTACGGCCTGGGCCAACCGATGTCTCTGGCTTTCGCCCTACTGTTCCCCGTTGTGCTCCTGGTCCTACTGGTCCACCCGCAGAGCCGGGAACACCAACGGATCTGGTTCAACTAATCAGAGGCGCCCTCCCAGAATGCCCTTCCGACAGGCCATGACCGACCAGAGCAACATCCCCGGCCCGGGGGCGCCGCTACCGACCGGGGATGCCAAGGCCACGGCGGTCCGGTCGATGTTTGACACCATCGCCCCCCGGTACGACCTGGTCAACCGGATCATGACCTTCCGCCTGGATGTCCGCTGGCGAAAGCAGACTGTCCGGAGTCTGGCACTACCCGTCGACTCGAAAGTGCTGGACCTGGCATGCGGCACAGGTGACCTGTGCCGCGACCTCAAGTCGGCCGGCCATCACCCCATCGGGATGGACCTGTCCTGGGGAATGCTGACAGCGGCTCGAGTCAATGCTCCCCTCGTCCACACCGATGCCCTGCGGATTCCGGCCGCTAATGGGTCCATCGACGGCGTGACCTGCGGTTTCGCCTTGCGGAACTTCACCAGTCTCGAGCCCTTCCTCGCCGAGATGGTCCGAGTGCTGCGTCCTGGTGGACGGATCGCCCTATTGGAGGTGGATCGTCCCCTGAACCCGATCCTGAGGGTTGGCCACAGCCTCTACTTCGGTCAGGTCGTGCCTATTGTCGGCGGTCTGTTGTCCAACCGGAACGCCTACCGCTACCTCCCGCGCTCGGTGGCCTACTTGCCGCCGGAGGAAGAACTGCTGGCCACTATCGGGGCGGCTGGATTCACAGATGTAATGAAGGACCGTTGCAGCGGAGGTATTGCTCAACTTCTTACCGCAACCCGTATCTGATATTGGGTCCAGCAGTCAGACGACACCCCTGAGATGATTCTCTCAGGCCGAGAGAGCTAGACCGGCGGCCAACAACACGCCGGCCACCAACTGGGTCCGCCCTGTTCGACCCAGGACGTCGATCAGGTCCGGGCCCTCGGCGCCGCCCATCACGCGGCGTACCGCTGGGCCAGCCACCACGCCGGCACCGAGGACCAGCACGGCCCACGGTCGAGACAGCGCGCACAACGAACCCACCACCAGTGCCCCGTCGACCAATGCCACGTAGAGGATCCTTGTCGGCCGGTCACCTAGACGGACGGCCAGCGTCCGCTTGCCTGCCACGAGATCAGCTGGACGATCGCGCAGGTTGTTGACGACCAGCAGAGCACAGGCGAGGAAACCCACCGCCACGGCCGCCGGCCATGCCACTACCGGAACCTCCTGCTGGTGGACGTAGACGCTGCCTACCGTGGCCACCAGCCCAAAGAACGTGAACACGAACAACTCGCCAAGCCCCAGGTAGCCGTAGGGTCGGGGACCACCGGTATAGAGCCAACCTGCGGCAATGGACGCCACTCCAACCAGAAGCAGCCACGGTGTCACAGCGGCCGCCAAGGTCAGGCCAGCCGCCGCGGCCACCGCGAAGGCAACCAGCATCGCAATCCGAACCTCAGCGGGGGTAGCCATTCCCGAGCCCACAAGGCGAACCGGACCGACCCGCTGAGGACCGTCGGTGCCCCGAACACCGTCGGACAGGTCGTTGGCGTAGTTGGTAGCCACCTGAAGGGCTAGGGCCACTACAAGCGCGGCGCCGGCCCGCCACCAGACGATCCCTCCACCAGCAGCCACCGCCGTGCCCACTATCACAGGCACCACGGCAGCCGGGAGAGTGCGGAGTCGTGCCCCGAGAATCCACCGTCGCATTCCGTCAGTCTGCCCGTCGTAGGGTCCGGGCCGTGAACCATCTCGGTGATGAGTCCAGCCCCTACCTCCGCCAGCACGCCGACAACCCCGTCCACTGGTACCCATGGGGCGATCAGGCCCGAGCGGCGGCGGTCGAGCGGGACGTACCCATCCTCTTGAGCATCGGCTACTCGGCCTGCCACTGGTGCCACGTCATGGCCCACGAGTCGTTCGAGGACTCCGACGTCGCCGCACAGATGAACGCCGGGTTCGTCAACGTAAAGGTCGATCGGGAGGAACGCCCCGACGTCGACTCGATCTACATGGACGCGGTGACCGCCCTGACCGGTCGAGGCGGCTGGCCCATGACCGTCTTCTGCCACCCCGATGGTCGACCGTTCCACGGCGGTACCTACTGGCCAGATCGACCACGGGGAGGAATGCCCTCATTTCCGCAGGTACTGGACGCGGTGACCGAGGCATGGACGACGCGCCGCGGCGACCTCGACGGCCTAGGCGACCGCCTGACGGCTTCCATGGCACGCCATGCCGACCTGTCGCCCGGCGACGCTTTGCCCCCCACCGACACACTGGCCACCGCGGTGGCACACCTGGGTGAGCAACACGACGACGAGTGGGGCGGCTTCGGTGGGGCACCCAAGTTCCCGCAGGCCATGAGCCTCGAAGCCATCCTCCGACATCTCGCGGCGCGCCATGCCAGCGGTCAACACGACTTTCGGGCCTCTGAGGTGACCACGACCACATTGGATGCCATGGCTTCGGGTGGCATGTATGACCACCTGGGTGGTGGCTTCGCCCGCTACTCGGTAGACCCGTGGTGGCTGGTCCCCCACTTCGAGAAGATGCTCTATGACAACGCACTGCTGGCCCGCACCTACCTGCACGGATGGCGGGTCTTCGGGCACGGCCGGTGGCTGCAAGTGGCGACCGAGACTCTCAACTACGTGCTCCGGGACCTCCGCCACCCAGGCGGGGGCTTCCTCTCGGCTGAAGATGCCGACTCCGAGGGTGCCGAGGGAACGTTCTACGTCTGGTCGGCTGACGAGATACGCACTGCATGTAGCAGCCTTGGTCCGGATCTAGCCGAGGTGGCCTTCGACTGGTACGGCGTGACCGAGGCCGGCAATTTCGAGGGGGCCAATATTCTCCACCGACCAGTCCGAGGTGACCTGGAGCGCCCGAAGAACGTGGAGCGGATACGGGCCAGCCTGTTCGCCCACCGGGAACAACGGATACGTCCCGGCCTGGACGACAAGGTCCTGACGGAATGGAACGGGCTGATGCTGGCCACCCTGTCTGAGGCGGCCCTAACGCTCGGCCGTGAAGACTGGCTGGATGCCGCCAGGGCCAACGGCGAGTTCCTGTGCCGCACCCTGCGCCGCGACGACGGCCGGTGGCTCCGGACCTGGCAGGCCGAAGCCGGAGCCCACACCCTCGGCTTCGCCGCCGATCACGCCGCCATGGTCGACGGCCTGACCCGCCTGGGCGAAGCGTCGGGAGAAGCCCGGTGGACCGAGATGGCTGTCTCGACGGCCAACGTGCTATTGGATCTCTTCCTCGATGACGAACACGGCGGCTTCCACTCCACCGGGCACGATGCAGAGATCTTGGTCCGGCGCCCCAAGGACCTCCTAGACAACGCCCAGCCATCAGCCAACAGCCTCGCCGCAGTGGGGCTGCTACGCCTCGGGGCGTTAGTGGGCGACCGGCGCTACACCGAAGCCGCCGAAGGTGTGCTCCTACTGCTCGGCGACTCGGTGGCCGGACACCCCACGGCCTTCGGCCACCTGCTAGGGGCCGCAGACATGATCCATGGCGGTATAACCGAGATAGTGATCACCGGTGACCGGCCCGACTTGGTGGCCACTGCGGCCGGTACGTGGCGCCCTAACGCCGTATTGGCCTGGGGTGAACCGTTCGGCGGCCCGCTCTGGGAAGGTCGGGGCGGCGACCAGGCCTGGGTCTGCCGGGACTTCACCTGCCAAGCCCCGGTCAACACCGTCGACGCTCTACGAACCGAACTGGACTAACCGCCTAGTTCCCGGCGCCACAACTGACGCTGAAATGCCTCCCACATGGTGACACCACTACTGAACGTACGTCGTAGGCCCGCTAGTACACAACAACCGTGAGATCACATAGTTTCACCTCAAGAGCAGGTTGCTCTGGAAGGCAGATTGCCTAAGCCAGACGAAGGAGAATGACATGTTGGGTGAACACCTTGGGACGATTTCCGGGCCCACCACGATGAAGGCCCTGCCAGCGGTCGGCGGAGCGCCCACATTCGAGACGACGGCCTCAGGCCTCTCAGGTACCCTCGCTGGCGCACAGGTGGCCAGTTTCGCGACCTACTCGGCGACGATGCGGGCCGATGGATCCTTCTACGGAGAATGTCCCAACGCCGGTGTGATCATGACCGCCGACGGAGTTGCGACCTTCCGGGCTACCGGCACCGGCGCGCCCACCGAGGACGGGGGGATGTCATTCAAAGGCGTCGTCTACTTCGAGCCCTCCGCTCCCTCCCTCGCCTCCCTCGCCGGGGTCGCCGTGGTCTACGACTGGATCGTTGAGCCCGATGGCAACGCCACCTGGGACCTCTGGGAGTGGAACTAGTCCCCAACTAACTCATTGAAGTCACGACGGCTGTAGCTGGGATCTCTCCACTGGGCGAATTCGCCAGCAGCGGCCGGGTGCCAATATCAACCAGTTCAGGCAGCCTTCTCGAGAATGTGGATACCGCAGGCTGACCCGAGGCCAATTACGTGGGCCAGGCCAACCTTGGCGCCCTCGATCTGGCGATCTCCGGCCTCGCCCCGTAGGTGGGTCGTCACCTCGTAAACGTTGGCCACCCCAGTGGCCCCGATTGGGTGCCCCTTGGAGATGAGGCCACCGGACACATTCACTGGAGTCCGCCCGTCGCGAAACGGAGCCCCCGAATCGATGAACTCGCCGGCCCCGCCCCGCTCGCATAGGCCGAGGTTGTCATAGTGGATTAGTTCGGCGGTGGCGAAGCAGTCGTGCAACTCCACCAGGTCCAGGTCCTCGGGCCCGACACCGGCAGCCTCGTACGCCTGAGCCGCGGCGTTGCGGGTGAGCGTGTTCACGTCTGGCTGCACTTGGCCGCTCTCCACCCACGGGTCACTAGTCAGCACCGACGCCGAGATCTTCACAGCCCGGTTCTGCACGTCGGTGGGCATGGAACGCAGGCGTTCCTCCGAGACGAGCACGACAGCAGCCGCGCCGTCGCCGGTCGGACAGCACATGAGGAGGGTGTTGGGATAGCTCTGCACCGGCGAGCCCATGATCTCCTCCATGGAGAACTCCTTGCGATACTGGGCCAGCGGGTTCAGCGTGGAGTGCAGATGGTTCTTGTAAGCCACCCGGGCGAACTGCTCAAAGCCCACTCCGTCGTTCTCGTAGGCGTACCCCATGCCGGCCTGGGCGAACACGCCGGGCATGGTCTCGGTCCCCAGGATCCCATCGATGGGAGCCACCGCCCCATAGCGACCCGACGGCTCATAAACGTTGGCCTCTTCTTTGGCCCCACCCCGGAGAAGGCCCATCTTGCCCATCTGCTCCACACCGAAGGCCAGGCCCATTTCGGCCTCGCCAGCCTTGATAGCCAGGTGGACAGTCCGGATGGCCGTGGCACCTGTGGCACAAGCATTGGTCACGTTGTAGACCGGAATGCCGGTCTGGCCAATCTGTTTCTGGACCCGCTGGCCCATCCCGGACTGCTGGAACAAGGTCCCCGCGGCCAAAATATCCATGTCGTGGATGGTCACCTCACCATCAACCAGAGCATCTATGCAGGCCTGCGAGGCAAGGTCCACGGTATCCAGGTCCGGATACCTGCCGAATCGGGTCATGCTCGCTCCGAGCACCCACACTGCATCGCTCATCATGTTCTCCTGTTTCTATTCACGGTCCGTCCCCCGGGCCGTGGAGTCGCTCGTCGTCCGTGCAGGGACGGAGTCACACCGTCATGTAGCCGAAAGCCACGCACTCCGTGCCGTTGTCGTCCGTGCCGCACCCGTATGTAGTGAACCCCAGGCTCATCCCCAACTCAGCCTTCATGGGGTCGTCTAAGCCAACCACATTGGCCCTTACGGAGGTGCCATCGTCGGTGAGCACGATGCCAGATACGTAAGGAACAGGAATCCCGGGAGCAGCCCGGTGAACGATGCTAAACGCCGTGAGCACCGCCCGGTCAGCCACGCGGACACTGACGAACTCGACGGCACCACACTTCGCACACGCATTACGTCGGTCGAAATAGCGAGCCCGGCACTTCGTGCACTCGTTGGCCAGCAGGTGAGGATCATCACCCAACTGCAGGTAGTCCACGATGGGCAGTCGTTCGGGAACTGCTGGGAGGTCCCCGTCGGTCTCGTCGCTCATAACCGTCGACGGTATCGGTCTGCTGGGAAACCCTCCCAATCCGGCAACAGGTCACCACTCGCCACGGTGAAGCACCTCGTCGAGTGGACGTCGACCCCGCTCCGCTGAGCCACTACTTCTGGCCGTCGTCAGGTCGGGATGGCCAATGGCTACCGCCCCCACCGCTCGGGCGCCTTCGGGGACGTCGAACCGTTCGGCCACCGCCCCCTCATGGCCGAACAAACCGAAGAAGCAGCAGCCCAGGCCTGCCTCCACAACCAGCAGCTGAAGGGCCATGGCGGCGAACGCGGCATCGGTCAACCAGTAGGGCACTGGCCAGTCTCCTGCTGATCTGCTCAGACCAGCGTTGACCTTGTCGGACTCTCCGTAGCGGTCCAAGTACCGGTCGGTCATTCCCCACGGGACGACCAGTACCGGAGCTACCAGTAGACCGGGCCACGGGAAGGTCTCCCGGAGGTCGACAGGCAGGGTGACGTCCCAGTAGTCGACGACACCCTTGCCCTCCAGAACCAGGAACTCGACGCCCTGACAGTTACCGGCCGTCGGAGTTCGACGGGCCCGGTCGACGAGGTCGTCAAGTAAGCCGGGTGCCAGTGGCTGATCAGTGAACGATCGACAGGACCTGCGATCGCTGAGTGCGTCGGCGACCGTCATAGGTGGCAAGCGACGGAGGGCGCCGTCGGCTCGGCGCCCCTCAGGCCAGCTTCTCTAGATCCTCGGCCAGCGCCCAACCAATGGCGACCAGGACATCGCCGGCTGCCGGGTCCAGATAGTCCATGAAGGCCGCCACATCAACGTCGACCTTGTCGGCCTTCAAACTGGTGTGATCGAATACGCACGCCGGGAAGCTCTTACCAGGCGAGGTAAACCTCTTCTCCTGGTAGGCCAGCGTGGACAGACCGAATCGCTTAACGAACCGACGACCCCACGCTCGCTCCTCGCCAGAGGCCTTGTGGCCCGGACGGGGGACGATGTCGGTGAGACCCTTGAGCGCCTCGAATCCCGAAACCTCATTGAAGCGCGTGCCAACCACAACGTCTTCGTCAGGAAATGCCAGCACGGCACGGCGTAGCTGTTCGGTAGTAAGCGCCCTCAGCACGGTGTCACGCTTAGACGTGCGGTGGATGGACGCCAGGCCGACAATCACCGCCGGGGTTCCACCGATCCGCTCAAGGGTGAAGAAGACAAAGCCCTTCAACCGGCCCCCCTCACGGGCAGTACTGATGAGCACCCACTCCTCGGCCTGCTTGGAGATCAGCCCGATACCGAACGGGTTAGGCCCCTCGGCGCACAGGTCTGCCATCTCCTCGATCTCGGCATCACCAAGCATGGTGCAGTCCTTGGTCTCGACCTCGATCGCCATGGTCCTGCACCTTCCCTTGGCCCGGTGGTTCCGAGATCCCATCGAGAATCCCGCCGTTGGTCCCTCCATTTTGCCGGGCTCACGGGGGGTTCCCAACCCGACGCAAATGTCCGATCAGCCGGCAAGCACCGCGTCTGCTCCCAACAACACACGAATCTCAGCCACCAGACCACTAGCCGGGTCGACGGAGTAGTCCTCAGGTAGCCGTAAGACCTGCCGGTCACCAAGGTGAAGGAATACATCGGAATCACCCGGATGGGCGGCCAATAGGCCTTTTAGCTCGTCGATGGTCTCGGGCCGCACCCGTTCCAACGGCAGATGAACACGGACCGGCTTCGCTCCATCTAGTTCGGAAGTCCGAAGTACATCCACGCTCTGACAGATGAACTTAGGAAGATCTTCTCGTCGATCGACCCTCCCCTGGACTAGCACGATCACGTCATCGGCCAGCTTGTGGCCGTGATCAGCCATGGTCTTGGGAAAGACCATGACCTCCATAGACCCAGACAGGTCCTCGAGAGCAAACACGGCCATCAGGTCGCCCCGGCGAGTCCACTTCTTATCCAGATTGGTAACCACCCCACCAACAGTTCGGAACACACCCTCCTTTGCGTCCTCCAACTCGGTGATCGAGGTATCGCAACGACGACGCAGAGCCGCCTCGTAACCCAATAGCGGATGGTCCGACACATAGAGCCCGAGCATCTCCTTCTCAAAGGCCAGGCGCGTCATCTTGTCGAACTCAACGTCGGCGACGATTGCCCGCTCGTCGAATGTCGGACCGTCTCCCTCAGCCTCCCCGAAGAGCGACATGACCCCCATGTCGTGCTCCTTTCGGCGGGCCACGATGTGGTCGATAATCTGCTCGTGAGCGTGAAGCAGGCCCTGTCGGGGATGCCCCATCGCATCGAACGCTCCGGCCTTAATAAGGGACTCCACCGTTCGCTTGTTGAGCACCGACGTATCACAACGTTCGCAAAAGTCGTAGAAGTCAATGAACGGACCGTTCACATCGCGTTCGGCCACTATCAGCTCGACCAGACCCCCTCCAACATTGCGCACCGCCGAGAGTCCGAACACGATCTGACCGGCACCACCATCGCCCAAGGCGAGCACCGGCTCGAAGTCCGACCGGGCCACGTTTACATC
>JASLKB010000025.1:16864-21794 GCA_030747775.1 Acidimicrobiales bacterium
CCGGGACGATCACCTCGATACCCAATACCCGACACTCGCTGAGGTACACGGCGGCCTTATCCAAATTGGACTTCACGCTGGTCAATAGGGCTGCCATGTATTGCAGCGGATAGTGGGCCTTCAACCAGGCAATTTGATAGGCGATGTATCCGTAGCCGTAGGAATGGCTCTTGTTGAACGCGTAGTCAGCGAACTGTTCGATGATGTCGAAGAGTCCATCACCCAATTTCTTTCCATAGCCGACGGACTCACAGCCCCCTACGAACGCAGCCCGCTCCTTCGCCATGAGCTCACGGTCCTTCTTGCCACACGCCTTACGGAGGTTGTCTGCGTCGGCCAACGAATAGCCGGCAAACTTCTGGGCCACCCGCATGACCGACTCCTGGTAGATCATGAGTCCATAGGTGTCAGCCAGGAGTTCCTCGGCGTCGGCATGAAAGAACTCGATCTTCTTGCGGCCGTTCTTCCGGTCGGCATAATCGTTATGCATGTTGGTAGACATCGGGCCGGGCCGATACAGCGCCACCAAGGCGGCCACGTCCTCAAAGGTGGTCGGCGCCAAGGAACGCATCAGCGACCGCATGGGGCCCGACTCCAGCTGGAAAACACCGATCGAGTCACCGCGGGACAACATCTCGTAGGTGGGACCGTCTTCAAGATCAACTGCGTCGATATCGACCAACGCTCCTGTGGTGCGCTGGATCAAAACCAAGGTGTCGGTGATGACGTCGAGATTGCGCAGACCCAAAAAGTCCATCTTGAGGAGGCCTAGATCCTCTACGCCGTGCATCTCATACTGGGTGACCACTGGAGCGTCCTCGGGGTCTTGGCCCGACTCAGGTTTCCGCTGAATAGGTAGGTAGTCGGTCAGAGGCTCGCGGGTAATAACCACAGCGGCCGCATGAATACCGTCCTGGCGGCGTAGGCCCTCCAGTCCCTTTGCCACGTCGACCACGGCCTTGACGTCTTCGTCAGAGGTGTACATGTCCCGCAGGTCCGACGCCATTTTGAAACCGTCGGCATGCTTTTCAGTTTCCTCCAGACATGCGGCCAATGGAGTGTCCCGGCCCATGATGAGCGGCGGCATGGCCTTGGCGATCCGGTCCCCCACCGCGTATGGGTAGCCCAGCACCCGGGCGGCGTCACGGACGGCGGCCCTGGCCTTGATTTGGGAGAACGTCACGATCTGGGCCACGTGGTCTCGGCCGTACTTCTCAGCCGCGTAGCGGATCATCTCATCTCGGTACCGGGAGTCGAAGTCCATGTCGATGTCTGGCATGGATATACGGCTTGGGTTGAGGAAGCGTTCAAACAGCAGGTCGTATTCGATGGGATCCAGGTCGGTAATCCATAGGCAGTACGCCACCGCGCACCCGGCCGCGCTACCCCGGCCCGGCCCAACCCGAATGTCGCGGTCGCGGGCATGACGGATCAGGTCCCATGTGATGAGGAAGTACGACGAGAACCCCATCTCACGAATGGTTGTGAGTTCATAGGCGAGACGCTCGACCACCCGGTCATCCAACTGGTCGCTCCACCGCTTTCGAGCCCCCTCGAAGGTCAGGTGCTCGAGGTAGGCGTCGGCTCCGTCAAATTCCTCTGGAATAGGAAAGTCGGGCAATTGCGGGTTGCCAAACTCGATCTCCACGTTGCACCGCTCGGCGATCCAGAGCGTGTTATCACACGCCGATGGAACATCGCGGAACAGGTGCCGCATCTCAGCGGCAGACTTCAGGTAATGCTCTTCGCCGGAGAACCGAAACCGGTCGGGATCGCTCATCAGTGAACCCGTCTGCACGCAGAGCAGTGCATCGTGCGCCTTGGCGTCATCCCGATGCGTGTAATGGCTGTCATTCGTAGCCAGCAACGGCGCACCCAGGTCCACAGCTAACCGCTCGAGCATCGGGTTAGTCCGGTGCTGCTCGGGGATGCCCTGGTCCTGGAGTTCGATGAAGAGGTTGTCCTTCCCGAAGATCTCCTGAAGGCGAGCTGCCTTGAGGCGGGCGTCGTCGTAGTCATCGCGCATCAGGGCCTGCAGTACGTGGCCGCCGAGACAGCCCGTGGTGGCGATCAGGCCTTCGGCATGTTCAGACAGCACGTCCCAGTCAACCCGGGGCTTGTAGTAGTAACCCTCCAGAAATGCCCGGCTTGCCACCTGAATGAGGTTCCGATACCCGGTGTCGCTCTCGGCGAGCAAGGTGAGGTGGTACATGAGTTTGCGACCGCCGTCCGTCTCACCGCCTGAGTCATCCACCCTCCCCCGCCTGGACGGACGCTCGAATCGAGTGTCGTGGGCCATGTAGGCCTCGGTGCCCAAGATGGGTTTAACCCCTCGATCAAGACAAGCCCTGTAGAAATCCAGGATCCCATACATGTTCCCGTGATCGGTGATGCCCAGAGCCTTCTGACCATCGATTGCTGCGGCGTCCACCAGGTCACCGACACGAGCTGCCCCGTCCAGCATCGAGAACTCCGAGTGGACGTGGAGGTGAGTGAAGCCGCTGGTCACTGGGCTGGCCGGACGGACAGAGTCACAGGTAGGTCCCAGGACGCACGTCCGGGCCCGGCTTAACGCCGGGCTCAGTGCCCGGTTCCAGTTCTCCACGACGCATACCAGCAAGTTGCTGCTGGGCAGCCATCTGCTGGGCGAACAGGGTGGCCTGGATGCCCTGGATGAGACCCTCGAGCCATCCCACCAACTGGGCCTGAGCGATCCGAAGTTCGTCGCTGCTGGGGGCGGCGTCCTCGGCGAACGGAAGAGCGAGACGGCCCAACTCCTCACGAAGGTCCGGCGATAGAGCGGATCCCAGTTCGGCCACCGAGGTTGCATAGATCTCCCGCAGGCGGTCTCGACTGGGCTCATCGAGCGAGGCTGTGCGGACTTCCTCCAAGAGTTGGCGCATCATCGTTCCCACCCGCATGACCTTGGCCGGATGCTCGATGGACTCGTCAACCTCGTCGAGATCATCCCCGGAGGCTTCACCCAACGGAACTTCGTTAAAGAGACCGTCGGGGTGTGTAACGACCTCAGGTTCCTCTGGTCCCCCGGGTGTCTCGGATCCGTCACTCATCGTCGGGACTCTAGGCCGTGACGTCAACCACGAGGGGTGGTCGAACTAACGCTTGACGGACTTAGGCAACCGCGCAGAGTGCGGGAACCAACACCTCGTCGGCGGTCAGCGAGCCATGTCGGCCAATCAGGTGGATCGAGATCTGTTCGACCGGATCAACGATGGCCACCGGCTCAAACGGGACTACCGCCACATCTCCAAGGCGTTGCCTGGCTGCGCCGGTCATCACCGGCCCCAGCCAACCAGCTGCCGCCACCTCGTCCAAGGTACGGACCCACGCCACATCACTGAACGCGTTACGCGCTTCGGTAACTAGATCGGCAGCCGCCCCAGGCCGCGCGTGTAGCCACCTGAAGCGGGCCTCTCCGCTCTGGCCGTCGATCAGTCCAGTCACCTGACCTGGCAGTTCCAGCATCCTTTCGTCGACATGGACCTGGCCGTGATCGGCAGTCACCACCACTGCGGTACCGGCCGGCAGTCGATTCAGCAACTCATCAACCATGGCGTCACATGCCGCCAACTCCTCGTCGTACCTGTCAGCCAAGCCGAACTCGTGAGCCGTCCGGTCGATGTCGTCCCAGTAGGCGTAGACGAAGGACTCACCCGCAGTAAAGGCGGTGATCACCGAGTCGACCAGTCCCGCCCGGTGGTCGTAACCAACAAGGCGGGTATCGGATAGATGAGCAGCCGTGAAGCCCGACTCCAGAAAGGCTCGGCGGGTCACGACGGGCGGCCACTGGTCACCGAAAAGTGAGCACGGCTGGAAGGCTCGGGGGTCGTGACGCCGTCTTGCATCGCCGATCGTCGAGGTCCACCTCAGGGCGTTAAGTATCTCCGTGGAGGCACCCATACCCGGATCACCCACGGCGATCCGGTAGCCGACAACACCATGCTCCCCGGGGGGAACCCCAGTAGAGATCGACGTCAGGGCGGCGGCCGTAGTAGTGGGGGCCACCGTGGTGATCGGTCCCCCTTTCAAGCCCGCCACTACAGGTGCCTGATCACTTCTACCCTGCAACTGGTTCCATCCCAGACCATCAAGCACCAATAACAGGACCTGGGAGGCCTCCCCGACCTCGGTGGACAGCCAACGCGGCCAGCCATTGGGCCCATCGGGGCCGTCCAATAGCGCGGGCACCAAGCGAGTCACACAAGCGTCGCCGTAATCGGGCACTACGGGATCCGGGAGCAAGGGAACCTCTACCATTGTGCTGCAACCTAAACCCGAGTGACCCGAACCGGGGCGACGGGAGCCGCCTAGTACCGGCCGCCGTGAAGGTCTAACGGACACCAGCGCTCCAAGCAGTCTGTCGAATTAATCGCCAGGCTCTGTCCATCCCGCAGCGACGGTTGGCCCCAAGTACTTGAGCAGGTCTCGGAGGTCCACTGGCAACGGCGCCTCAAATGCCAGTCGAGCCCTACTCGAAGGATGTTCGAAGGACAGATGGAATGCATGTAGGAACGGCCGATCTAGAGCCAGACCGTCGGGTAGCCCCTCCCGGTCACCGCCATAGGTTTTATCGCCGACCAGCGGGTGTCCGATTGCCGACAGGTGAACCCGAATTTGATGGGTGCGACCAGTCTCCAGCTGACATTGCAGGAGGCTGGTGACGGGCTCGTCACGCGTCTCCTCCAACTCGTAGTGGGTCCGGGCTGGGCGGCCGGACCCGACCACGGCCATGCGCGTCCGGTCACGAGTCGAGCGCCCGATCGGTGCATCCACGACCCCGGTCGGCGCCTGGGGTCGACCCCAGACCAACGCTAGGTACCGACGCCCCACCGTTCGCTCAGCCAGTTGGGCAACAAGCGATTCATAGGCCCTCTGAGTCCGAGCCACAACCAGAACCCCCGAGGTCCCG
>JASLKB010000260.1 GCA_030747775.1 Acidimicrobiales bacterium
ACCGGGATGGACAACGTGACCCGCTCTTGGCCGACCTTCATCGTGATGTCACCGTCCGGAGCGTTGAAATCGGCATCCGCTGTGGCCGAACCCTCGACCACGTAGAACACGTCTAGATCCTCGACCAACTCCACGGTCGTCTCGATGGTGAACGTCGCCATCCCGGACTCGGTGACAGTTTCGCTGTCGGCACGGAGCATCAGGATCGGTACGTCGGGAACGTCCGGGTCGTCGATGCTGACCGTGACCTCGACGGAGTCGCCCAACACGTACCGGTCCGCCTGGGCCACCCGAAGGGTCTCCCTCGCTGCGGCAAGCCGGTAGTCCAGACGCTTCTGCTCGTCCTCAAGGACTTCCAGCGCATCACGCGTCGCCGTCAACTCGACCGACTCAGCCACCGCCGCCTCCAACGCATCGGCATACTCCTGAACAGCCGCCGCATGTACGGCGACAGACACATCAGCGACCGCCGCCTCCAACGCATCGGCATACTCCTGAACAGCCGTCGCATATGCGGTGA
>JASLKB010000261.1 GCA_030747775.1 Acidimicrobiales bacterium
GGATTGTCGCTACTTTAATTAGTAGAGGAAAGTCCGGGCTCCATAAAGACACGGTGCCAGCTAATGGCTGGCGAGGGTGACCTTAGGGATAGTGCCACAGAGAATAGACCGCCTAATCAAGGTAAGGGTGAAACGGTGCGGTAAGAGCGCACCGGTTTTTTGGCAACAAAAAACGCACGGCAAACCCCACTGGGAGCAAGACTAAAAAGAGATGACACTGCGTAAGCTAAAAACAGTCTTTAGTTAGTCATCAGGGTTAGTCGCTTGAATTTAAGTGCGAACTTAAATCTAGATAAATGACGTCTTAAATGACAGAACCCGGCTTATAGATTGCCTAGCTTTCTTTCCTCAAATGTTCATGTTTTGTATTCACAGATTCTTCAATAGGCTGTAATCAACAGTTAACAATAGGTATTGACTATAATTTAATATACCCATACTATCCCATGAATTCCCAAATATAAGGGAACTAGAAGATTTTAGGGAGAAAGATGAAAGATGTTTTTGTCAAGTTACGAGA
>JASLKB010000262.1 GCA_030747775.1 Acidimicrobiales bacterium
GACGACGACGACGACTACTACTACAACTACTACTACTACCAGTAACGCCGCCATGGGGCGGTTGATCGGGAGTTTGTATATATAGGCGGGCGGGCGGCGGCGGGCGGCGGCGGAGGGCGGCGGCGGCGGCGGGCGGGCGGGCGGCGGCGGCGGCGGCGGCGGCGGCACCGGCGGCGGCGGCGGCGGCGGCAGCGGCGGCGGCGGCGGCGGCGGCGATGGCCGTGGCGACGGCGGTGGCGGCTGCTGCGGCGGCGGCGGCGGCGGCAGTGGCGGCGGCGATGGCGGCGGCGACGATGACGACGGCGGCGGCGGCGCGGCGCGCGCCTCGAAACGCGGCGCGGCGCGCGATGGATAAGCCTTGGAAGACGTCGGCGGGATCGGCGGCGTCGTCCGTCGCCGCCGCCTGGGTTTCCGTCTCCGTCTCGGCGTGTTCGGCGATCATCGCCTCGGCGGCGGCGAGGAGTGCGGTGGATTTACTCGCGGCGAACGCGCCGAGTTCCATGGAGGAGAGGGATACCTC
>JASLKB010000263.1 GCA_030747775.1 Acidimicrobiales bacterium
ACGTCAACGGCGGGGCCATCGCACTCGGGCACCCGATCGGGATGTCGGGAACCCGGATCGTTCTCAGCCTGGCCCACGAACTGAAACGGCGAGGCGGTGGCACGGGGGCGGCAGGACTTTGCGGTGGCGGCGGCCAGGGCGAAGCACTCGTGCTACGGGTCGCCGCATGAGCACGTCGCCCGCAGCCACAACGAGTTCCGGCAAGCCGGCCGATCCCGTGGTCCGGGTCGCCCAAGGCGAGTTGCGAGGACGACACCGCCAGGGTGTCCAGCTTTTCGCCGGCATCCCGTACGCCGCTCCCCCCGTCGGGCCTCGCCGCTTCCGAGCCCCTGAACCACCCGAGCCGTGGGAGGGCATTCGGGACGCTCGCCGGTTCGGGCCAGCAGCACCGCAACTTCCCGGTGAGGGCCTCACCAACCGGATGCCCGTCGCGTGGGACGAGGACTGCCTGACCCTCAACGTGGTCACGCCGTCCTGCGGGCCGTCGGAACGCGATGGTGCCCTGAGGCCGGTCT
>JASLKB010000264.1 GCA_030747775.1 Acidimicrobiales bacterium
ATGCATTTCCTTGCTGACGTCGCACTAGTTGGATATGGAACCTTGCTCACACTCCGAAATCAAAAAGAATTTGATTCTCAAGATGTAGTCGTACCTTTCCGGCCGGCAACACCGTTGGTACCAGATGCCGGTATAGCGATGAGAGACGAAGCAGTTCTTCGTCGTCAAGCCAACTAGAGACCACTAGGCTACGATCCACCCGATATGGGGGTGTAGCTCAGTTGGCTAGAGCGCTACGTTCGCAACGTAGAGGTCGGCGGTTCGATTCCGCTCACCTCCACCAGTTATGCCTGGTTGAACTCTCTGAATTTCTTTTAGAAGAAAAGATGACGATTCTTCTAAATCCATAAAACCTTCTTTAGAGCAGTCGGCTGTAAGAGTCTCCGAGTATTTCATCAGTCGGACCGCCCAGCCAATCAAGTGCAGTTGCATAAGTAGATCGTGTATCAACGGTTATGGGGAGATCCCCGTCAACTAGATTCCCTAAATCAAAATCTCCATA
>JASLKB010000265.1 GCA_030747775.1 Acidimicrobiales bacterium
TATGCCAATTTCGCCACGTCCGCAGGCTTTGAGCTAAAGACTTAAAACCTTTTTGCTGTTTGGTTAATGCATTTCTCCACGACGAACAATAACTTGATCAATAATGCCATAGTCACGAGCCTCCTCGGCAGTGAACCAGCGGTCGCGGTCGCTGTCAGCTTCAATAGTTTCGACTTTCTGGCCAGTGTGTTCAGCTATGCGTTCCTGAAGCATTTTTTTGGTGTAGGCCATTTGTTCAGCTTGGATGGCTATATCAGAAACCTGTCCTCGAACACCACCTAAGGGTTGATGCATCATGATTCGAGCATGGGGGAGTGCATAGCGTTTACCCGGAGCACCAGCACATAGCAAGAATTGCCCCATGGAGGCTCCAAGGCCCATGCAAATTGTTCCTACTTCAGGTCCGACAAATTGCATCGTGTCATAAATAGCCATTCCGGAAGTTACTGAACCGCCAGGAGAGTTGATGTATAACCAAATGGGTTTTTCTGAATCTTGCG
>JASLKB010000266.1:0-233 GCA_030747775.1 Acidimicrobiales bacterium
ATTCTTCATAAGATTCCTTATTTATTAGCTAATTATATCTTGAGGTTAAAATTATTAATATTTATTGATTTAGCCTCATTTTTTAAATATAAGTCACCCCTTAAGCTTCATTAGGCAGTGATGTTTAGTGGGACTTATCTTGAGATATTTTTAGAAATAAAGAAACATTTGTTTTCTTTATTTTTTGTAAATATAAAGACTATCTCGGGAGGGGTGCCCGAGTGGTTAAAGGG
>JASLKB010000266.1:243-500 GCA_030747775.1 Acidimicrobiales bacterium
CGTTAGCTATGCTTACGTTGGTTCGAATCCAACCCCCTCCACCACGAAAAGGTACCTTAAGGTAGCTTGAAGGAGTAAGCGGGTGTAGCTTAGTGGTAAAGCTCCAGCCTTCCAAGCTGATTACGAGGGTTCGATTCCCTTCACCCGCTCCAAAATTAAATAACTTTGTTTTTAAATTGAGAGGAACAAAAAAAATGGCTAAAGAAAAATTCGATCGAAGTAAACCACACTGTAACGTTGGAACTATCGGTCACGTG
>JASLKB010000026.1 GCA_030747775.1 Acidimicrobiales bacterium
GGTGGTCGGCTGGGTGGTCACGAGATGGACCTTGGCTCCCCGCTCCGACGCCTCGGCGGCCAGCGCATGGCCCTGCTTGCCAGAGGACCGGTTTCCCAGAAAGCGAACCGGACAGATCGGCTCCCGGGTGCCTCCAGCAGTCACCAGCACGGTCATCCCGGCTAGGTCACCGGCTGGCTCCCCGCCGTTGGTCGCACCCAACACCTCAAACGCCGCGGCCACGATCTCGGCCGGATCGGCCATTCGGCCAACGCCCGAGTCTCCGCCCGCTAGAAGACCGTCCACCGGACCCACCGTGGTCACCCCTCGGTCGGTCAGGACGGCAACGTTCTCGGCCACTGATGGCTGCTCCCACATCTCGGTGTGCATAGCCGGAGCCACGATGACCGGGGCTCTGGTGGCCAGCAGGGTCGCGGTGAGTAGGTCCTCGGACCGACCAGTTCGGTAGTCGGCCAGTAGCCGTGCCGTCGCTGGGCACACCACGATGAGGTCCGCTCCCTGCCCGAGCCGGGTATGTGGGATGGGATGGGGCTCGTCCCAGAGGCTGGTCTGGACTGGTTCGGAGGCCAGGGCGTCAAAGGTGGCTCGTCCAACGAAGCGCATGGCCCCATCCGTCATGACGGGTGCTACGTGAGCCCCAGCATCAACTAGGCGCCGACAGACCTCTACTGCCTTGTAAGCGGCGACGCCACCGGTGACGCCAAGAACGATCCGACGGCCGGTAAGGGGTCCCATGGGGGCCATCCGTCGGTGGGGACGACCGGATGTGGGGTCAGGCGCCCTCGGCGCCGTCGTCCCCGTCGTCGGTCACAGCGTCTCCCTCGGGGAGTTCGTCGCCAAGGTGATCAGCCATCTCGGCGTCGATGGCGTCCAACAGGGCGTCGACGTCCTCGGGCTCATCGGGCGGCTCAATGGCCTCAATCTTGCCTACTGAAAGTTCCTCGAAGGCAATGGAGAGCGGCTTCCGGGAGGTGGAGGTGATCTGAGGCGGGATGGAGGCACCGAGGCCCTCACCCAGTTGGCCGAAGTACGAGTTGATCTGCCGCGAACGCTTGGCGCTCACTGTGACCAATCGGAACTTGGAATCCGCGGCCTCCAAGAGTCCTTCGATCGGCGGGTTGACCATGCTGTCGTGACGCTGCACCGGGAAATCCCTCTATCCGTGGTTTGTCCGTGATTCGTCTATGCCGGTTCCGAGGATGGAACAGGCGCTGTGGCGGCCCCGGAGATGGGCCGTCCGGCCCCTCCACGCTAGCAGCGGACCCGATCGAACCCTCGAGCCGGAAATCCGCAGGAACCCTCCTTTGGGTCGCCAGATCACCCGATTCAGACTCCAGCCCGCGCAGCGTCGATCAGGTCCCTGACCTCGACGATCGCCGTGTCCAGATTGTCGTTCACCACTCTCCGATAACCAAGGTCTTCGGCTTCGGCGCGCTCACGGGCGGCCTCGGCGACGCGCTGCTCGGCCCGCTCCCTGCCATCGCCGCGCTCTATCAAACGCCGGCGAAGTTCGTCGTCATTGGGAGCGTCCACGAACAGGCACAAGGCATCAGGGAGACGGTCCAGCACCTGGCGGCCACCGGCCACGTCGATCTCTAGAAGAAGGTCCCGATCACCCGACTCTTTGGGCACCGGGGTGCCATAAGCATGGCCGAGGAACTCGTTCCACTCCAGGAACCCCCCCGCATGCAGTCGGACATCGAACTCGGCCCTTGTTACGAAGACGTAGGCGTCCTGGACGTCGTCGACACGGCGGTCGCGAGTGGTCCACGAACGACTCAGCGTCAAACGAGGGTCACTATCAAGCAGCGCTCGAGCGATGGTCCCCTTTCCGGCACCACCGGGCCCTGACATGACCACGAGCAACACGACGTCGTCCCGTGTCAGGAGCAGGGGGCGGTCGGCTTAGCCGAAGCGAGCAACCAGTTCGGCGCGTTGCTGGGTTCCGAGGCCCCGAAGCCGACGGGTGTCGCTGATTCCGACCTCGTCCATCGTCCGACGAGCCTTCACCTTGCCCAACTTGGGCAGGGACTCCAGTACGGCCAACACCTTCATCTTTGCCAGGATGACGTCGTCATCGGCTTGGTCTAGAAGTTCGGACAACGACAACGAGCCCATCTTGAGGCGGTCCTTGGCCACAGCCCGGACCCGTCGGGCCTCGGCTGCCTTGGCCAGAGCGGCGCGTCGCTGTTCGTCGGTGAGTTCGGGGAGTCCTGCCATAAAGCGGACCCTAGCGGCGTCAGCCGGCCCGAGTGGGATAAACAGCCCGACGATGACTCAGGCCCGGTCTCCGGCCAGATGGGCCACCAGTTCGGCGGCCGCCACCTCCGGGTCACGGGCCCCAGTGACTGCCCGGCCTACCACCAGCAGGTCGGCTCCTGCGACTAGGGCGTCGCGGGGAGAGGCCACCCGTGCCTGATCGTGCGTGTCACCGCCGGGCATCCGGATGCCCGGCACCACGCGCACGAGCCGGTCGGCCCATGAATCAGTGAGCGGAAGGTCAGGTGCCGCGCAGACGATGCCGGCGCAGCCAGTGGTCGCCGCCAGTTCGCAACGCTGCTCGAGGACGGACCGTTCGGCGGTCTCGTCACTCGTTAAGACGGTGACTCCCAGCACCCCCGGCGACTCGGCACCCACTCCAGCGGCACCCTCGGCCATGGACTCGACTGCCGCCCGCAACATTGCCTCACCACCAGAAGTGTGCACCGTCACCCACCGTGCACCCGACGACCCCAACACCCGCGCCGCGCTACCAACCGTGTTGGGTATGTCATGCAGTTTCAGATCACAGAACACGCGGAAGCCGGCCTCCACGAAACTCGTCACGGCGTCAGGGCCGGCCGCCGAGAACAACTCGAGGCCGACCTTGACGGTGCCGAACCAAGGAGCGAGTGCCGCTGCCGTCCGACGTGCAGCGACCAAATCGTCCACGTCGAGCACCAGACAGAGCGCATCACGGAGATGCGGAGGTGCCGCGTCCAGTGGCGCTGCACCCTGATCGTGCCCGTCATCCATGAGCTGCTCCGATTAGTTCGTCGAGTCGCGCTACGCCGTGCCGGTCACACCACCGGCCTAGGTCCCGCAGGATCAGGGCAGGGGCCCGCGGATCTGCGAAGGTCGCGGTACCGACCTGGATCGCCGTGGCGCCGGCCAACAGGAACTGGACGGCGTCTTCGGCCGAAGCCACCCCGCCGACACCGATGATAGGGACGTCACCCAAGGCCTCGCGTGTGTCGAACACGGCCCGCACGGCCACCGGGCGGATCGCCGGTCCGGATAGGCCCCCCCGGCCAGCGCCCAGGAGTGGCCGACGGGTCTCAGTGTCGATCACCATCCCCAGCACCGTGTTTGCCACCGTCACCGCCTCGGCGCCCGCGGCGATCGCCACCGCGGCGATGTCTGGTAGTTCGGGCGTATTGGGGCTGAGTTTGGCCCATCGAGGTCGTCGAGCCAATCCGGCGGCATCTACCACCTCGGTGGTGGCCGACGCGGAATGGGCAAACAATGCCCGACGGTCTTCGAGGTTCGGACACGAGGCGTTGACCTCGACAGCGACCACCACATCGGGTGCGTCGGCCAGTAGCTCTGCCGCCCGCGCGAACTCCTGGACGGTTCGACCCCAGATGCTGGCCACCACACGGGCGCCGGTAGCCGCCAGCTCAGGAAGGTCATGTTCCAACCAGGCTTCCACGCCAGGCCCTTGCAGGCCCACGCTGTTGATCATGCCGGCCGGCGTGGCGTGCACCCGGGGAGCGGGATTGCCGGCCCAAGACTCAGCGTGCAACGATTTGACGACCACGGCACCCAGCGCCGCCGGATCGAGGTGGTCAGCCAACTCGTGGCCGTGGCCGGCCGTGCCCGATGCGGTCAGCACCGGATTAGGGAATACGACCGAACCGAGACGCGTCGTCAAGTCGACGGTCACAGAACGACGACTCACGATCCGTTCGCCCCCGAATCGAAATGGATGCCCTGGTGGTACTCCTGGAGGGTTCGTACGGCCAGCGGATGGGTCTGCCAGTCGGCGAGGCCTCGGGCGGCCGCCAGTGCGGCGTTCCCGGTAGTGAGCAAGGGCACACCCTGAGCGCCTGCGGCGGCGCGTATGTGTTCTCCGTCGGCTCGTGGACCACGGCCCCGGGGACTGTTGACTACCAGCTGTACGGCGCCTGACCGGACCAGTTCTACTGCGTCGATCCCCTCCTCACCCAGCTTCGCCACCACCGTCGAGACCGGTAGATCGTTGGACCGCAAATGCTCAGCCGTCCCACTGGTGGCGACCAGATCGAGGCCCAGTTCGACGAATCCTTTCGCCGCCTCCAGGCCCACTGCCTTGTCCCGATCGGCCAACGACATGAAGACCGTGCCATCCTCAGGCAACGCCCCGCCAGCTGCGATCTGTGATTTGGTGAATGCCAGACCGGCCGTCAGGTCGATGCCCATCACCTCACCGGTGGACCGCATCTCCGGACCCAGGACCGGGTCAGCCTCCGGGAACCGGTTGAAGGGGAGGACCGCCTCCTTGACCGCCACGTGGTCGCCAACTACCCGATCTCGCATCAGGCCCTCTTCGCGGAGCTCGGCCAACGTGGCACCCATCATCACCCTGCTAGCTACTTTGGCCAGGGGGACACCGGTGGCCTTGGCCACAAACGGCACCGTGCGCGATGCCCGAGGGTTGGCCTCGATGACATAGATATCAGTCCCATCGGGGTCGTATTTGACAGCGAACTGCACGTTCAACAGGCCCCGGACATCGAGGGCGTCCGCAATGTTCCGGACGTGGTCCTCGATGCAGGCCACCACCTCATCCGATAGGTGGGGTGGCGGGATCACGCAGGCACTGTCGCCGCTGTGAACCCCGGCCTCCTCGACGTGCTCCATGACTGCGCCGATGACCACCTCGCCGGTGTGGTCGCGCACGGCATCCACGTCCACCTCGGTGGCGTCCTCAAGGAACCGGTCAACGAGTACAGGCCGTTCTGCCGAAAGGCCACCCTCGATGCCCAGGCTCCCGAAGGAGCTGAGCGCGGCCATTGCCCGATCGAGCTCCGCGTCGTCGTAGACGATCTCCATGGCCCTGCCGCCCAGCACGTACGACGGACGAACCAGGACTGGGTAGCCGACCTCAGCAGCGATGGCGCGGGCCCCGACTGCGTCGACCGCAGTTCCTCCTGGGGGTTGCGGCACCGCCAAGCGTGCACAGAGGGCGTTCCACTGCTCGCGATCCTCGGCCAGATCGATCGACGCAGGGCTGGTTCCGGCCACCAGTTGGGCTGGCAGCGTGGACGCCAGCTTCAACGGCGTCTGGCCACCGAGGGATACGATGATCCCCACCGGCCGTTCTACGGCAATGATGTTTTCGACGTCTTCGACTGTTAGCGGCTCGAAGTAGAGCCGGTCGCTGGTGTCATAGTCAGTCGACACGGTCTCCGGATTGCAGTTGACCATAATCGTCTCGAAACCAGCGTCGCGTAGAGCGAAGCTGGCATGCACACAGCAGTAGTCGAACTCGATCCCTTGGCCGATCCGGTTGGGACCAGATCCGAGAATCATCACCTTGGGTCGCTCTGATGGACGGACCTCGTCCTCGTCTTCCCAAGCCGAGTAGTGGTAAGGCGTCTCGGCGGCAAACTCGGCACCACAGGTGTCGACAGTCTTGTAGGTGGGTCGCACCCCAGTCGCCTCACGTGCAGTACGGACCTCGTCCAGCCCGGCATTCCAGATGTAGGCCAGTTGGGCATCGGCGAAGCCAAGTTGCTTGGCTCGTCGCCAGTCCCGGCGCTCCATGTCGGGAACTCCTCCGTTGGTAGAAACGAGCCCAGCCAGGTGCAGGCGTTCCTCGGAGATGGCCAAGATCTGGTCGAGGAACCATGGATCCACCCTGGTGGCCTCGTGCACTGTCTCCAGTGGTACACCACGACGTAGGAGGGCCTCGAGTTGGGTGATGCGGGCGGGGGTGGCAATCGCCGCTGCAGCCAGCAGGGCATCGTCGTCGAGGTCGTCGAGTGCTTCCTCGGCCGGGTCGGCGTTTAGGCCGAGGCGACCGTTCTCCAGGGATCGCATCCCCTTCTGGAGTGACTCGGGGAAGGTCCGGCCGATGGCCATGACCTCCCCCACCGATTGCATTGACGTCCCCAGCACCCCTGATGTGCCGGGGAACTTCTCGAAGGCCCAACGGGGGATCTTGGTAACCACGTAGTCGATGGTCGGTTCGAACGCGGCTGGCGTCTTTTTTGTGATGTCGTTGGGGATCTCATCGAGCGTGTAGCCGACAGCCAGCTTGGCGGCGATCTTGGCGATCGGGAAACCGGTGGCCTTGGACGCCAGGGCCGAGGACCGACTCACCCGCGGGTTCATCTCGATCACGACCTGCTGACCAGTGGCTGGATTCACGGCGAACTGGACGTTGGAGCCACCGGTCTCGACACCGACTCGACGCAGGCAGGCGAACGACGCGTCGCGCATCTCCTGGTACTCGACGTCGGTCAGGGTCTGGGCCGGCGCCACGGTGATCGAGTCACCGGTGTGGACCCCCATCGGATCCACGTTTTCGATCGAGCAGATGACCACACAGTTGTCGGCGCGGTCTCGCATGACCTCCAGTTCGTACTCCTTCCAGCCGGCGATCGACTTCTCGATAAGAATTTCCGAGATAGGGCTGGCCGCGATGCCGGTGGCTGCAACGTGTTCGAACTCCTCGGCGGTTGACGCGATGCCCGTACCCCGTCCTCCCAAGATGTACGCCGGGCGGATCACTACCGGTAGGCCGAGCTCGGCCAACACGATCCGGGCCTCGGCGATGGTGTGCGCTACTCCAGAGGGAGGGACCCCGAGGCCGATCTCCTGCATAGCCACCTTGAAGCGCTCACGATCCTCGGCCGTAGCAATGGCTTCGGCGTCCGCACCAATGAGCTCCACGCCGTACCGGTCCAGGACCCCAGCCTCGACCAACTCCATGGAGAGGTTCAGGGCCGTCTGCCCACCCAGGGTGGGCAGCAAGGCATCCGGCCGCTCTCTGGCGATGATCGCCTCCAGGACATCCAGCCGCAGAGGCTCGACGTAGGTGGCGTCGGCGAAGTCCGGGTCGGTCATGATGGTGGCCGGATTGGAGTTGGCCAGGACTACCCGGTAGCCCTCCTCACGGAGGACACGGCAGGCTTGGGTGCCGGAGTAGTCGAACTCGCAGGCCTGCCCTATCACGATCGGCCCGGAGCCGACCAGCAGGATTGACGATATGTCGGTACGGCGGGGCATCAGACCACCCCTCCTGCGATCGCACCGCTAGCTGGACCCTTCACGCTGGCTATGAGCGCCTCGAAGTCGTCGAACAGGTACCTGCTGTCGTGGGGACCGGGACCCGCCTCCGGGTGGTACTGCACACTGAACGCCGGCACGTCACGACAGCGGATGCCCTCCACGGTCTGGTCGTTGAGGTTCACGTGGGTCAGCTCGGCGGTGGGCAGCGAACCCTCGGCCACGCAATAGTTGTGGTTCTGACTGGTGATCTCCACCGCCCCGGTGGCCAGATTCCGAACCGGATGGTTACCTCCGTGATGTCCGAACGGGAGCTTGTAGATCTCGGCCCCAATGGTGCCGGCCAGCAACTGATGTCCAAGGCAGATCCCGAAGATCGGCACTTCACCCAGGAGGGCATCGATCTGGACCCGCACGTCGACCAGTGGCCCTGGATCACCGGGGCCGTTGGACAGGAATACGCCGTCGGGACTCATGGCCAGAATCTCGGCCGACGGCGTTGACGCCGGCACGATGGTCACCTCGCCCAGTCTGGTCAAGTGCCGGACGATGGTGGCCTTGATCCCGAAGTCCATGGCCACGATGCGGCGACCACCGCCGGTCGAAGCCACGGTGGTGGGGACGTCACAAGTCACCGTAGATACGAGGTCCAGACCGTCGGTACCTGGTTCGTTGGCCGCCGCCGTAGCAAGGGTTGCCTGGTCTGCCGTGCCGAAGGCCCCGGGCATGGCTCCTGCATCACGCAGGTGTCTAGTCAATCGTCGGGTGTCGACTCCGGCGATGCCGGGTACCTCGTGGGACCGAAGCAGGTCGTCGAGGTCCGCTTCAGCCCGCCAGTTGCTACGACGCCGGGCCAGGTCACGGACGACGACCCCGCGGCAGAACGGGCGACGACTCTCGTGGTCCTCGGCGTTTACGCCGTAGTTCCCGAGATGGGCGACGGTGAAGGTCACAATCTGTCCGGCGTAAGAGGGGTCAGTGATGACCTCCTGATAGCCAGAGAGCACGGTGTTGAACACCACCTCGCCCATGGCCACGCCATCAGGTGGGACGGCACCGATGGCCTCCCCCTCAAAGACCTCGCCGTCGGCCAGCACTAGAGCGGCTTCCGCCGGCCGGCGCCGGGAGTAACCCCGGACCCCGCCCCTGGAATCGTTCACCGTTGGGCCTCTCCGTCGATCACGACCGGCTCGCCAGCGCGAATGGTGTGTCGTACCCGACCCCGCAGGGTGCGGCCCTCATAGGGCGTGTTGTGGCTACGACTGGCCATTGCCACCCCGGACACCGTCCAGGCCTCATCGGGATCGACTACACACAAGTTGGCTGGTGCTCCGGGCACCACGATCGCTCCGTGCCGGTCGGCAATACCCGCAATTGCCGCCGGGCGCCACGACAACACAGCCAGAACCTCGGGAAGGTCAAGGCCAGACTCCCCCAACGTCAGGGCGAAGGCTGTCTCTAGGCCCAACATTCCCGGTGGCGCTTCGTCAAAAGTACGTTCCTTGGCGTGCGGGGCGTGCGGGGCGTGGTCAGTGGCCACAGCGTCAACCGTGCCATCGGCCAGACCCGCTCGGACCGCGGCCAAGTCGGAATCAGTCCGCAGCGGCGGGTGGACCTTGAACACGGGGTCGTAAGAGGCGCACGCCGCGTCGGTAAGGGTGAAGTGATGGGTGGTTGCCTCAGCGGTCACCGGTAGGCCAGCCGCCTTGGCTCGACGGACCATAGCTACCGAACTAGCAGTGGATAAATGCTGGAAGTGCATGCGGGCCCCAGTAAGACGGACCAGGGCGATATCGCGCATCACCATGAGTTCCTCAGCCTCAGCCGGCTGACCGGGAATACCTAGTCGTGACGACCACTCACCCTCGTGCATGTAACCCCCGGCCGACAACGCCGAGACCTCACAATGCTGGGCCAGGACCACCGGACGGCCCAGGCGGCGGGTCAGTCCAGTGCTGTACTCCATGATCCGACGCATCAGCCGCGGATCCTGGAGGCCGGTACCGTCATCGGTGAAGATTCCGACCCCAGCATCGACCAGTTCACCCATGGGCGCCATGTCTTCACCGGCGCGTCCCACCGTCATGGCCGCTGACGCAACGATCTCGCATGTCGAGGGCCGCCCGAGAGCCCTGACCTGTTCCACTACCGCCACACAGTCAGTAGTCGGGTCCGTATTGGGCATAGCCACCAGAGCCGTATACCCACCTAGCGAGCCACCACGCGCCCCGGTCTCGATGGTTTCGGCCTCCTCTTGGCCCGGCTCACGCAGATGGGCGTGTAGGTCGACAAAGCCCGGTGAGACAACACAGCCGGAGGCATCCAACTCCAGGTCACCCCTCAAACCGCCGCCCACCGCGGCGATCCGACCGTCATCGCCCAACTCCACATCAAGGGCCCGCTCCCCATCGGCGTCGATTATCCGACCGCCTCTCAACACCACGCTCACCGGTTGCCTCCATCGTCATCGGCTGGGTTCCGACCGGAACCCAGCAACAGAAACAGAACCGCCATGCGAACCGAAACCCCATGAACGACCTGATCGAGAATCACCGATCTGGGATCTGCCGCCGCAGCTGCAGAGATCTCGACACCGGGATTCGTCGGACCCGGGTGCAGGATCACCGCCTCAGCGGGGAGTCGAGCCGTCCGCTCGGCCGACAGCCCAAAGTCGGCGGCGTACTCCCGGATCGACGGGATAAGACCCTCGGAGATACGTTCGCGCTGCATACGCAGCAGGTAGACGGCATCCAGGTCACCCAGCACAGAATCCAACTCGTTGGCCACGGTCACCGGCCAACCTTCGACGGCGGGTGGGAGCAAGGTCGCAGGTGCCACGAGCACCACCTCGGCACCCAGAGCCGTGAAGGCGAGAACGTTGGAGCGGGCTACGCGGGAGTGGCGCACATCGCCCACGATGGCGATCCGCATACCATCCAGAGCACCGTAGCGATCACGGAGCGTGTAGCAATCCAGCAGCGCCTGGGTCGGATGTTCATGGCAACCGTCTCCAGCGTTGATCACTGCAGCATTGGTCCAGCCGGCTACTCGGTGGGCCGTTCCGGCCATCGGATGGCGAACGACCAGGGCGTCGGCCCCGTATGAGGCCACCACCTCGACGGTATCGCGCAGGCTCTCACCCTTAGAGATCGACGAGCCGCCGGCAGCGAAGGCGATGGTGTCGGCCGATAGGCGGCGGGCCGCCGTGTCAAACGACATCCGGGTCCGAGTCGAGTTCTCGAAAAAGACGGTGGCCACCGTCCGACCGCGAAGGGCCGGAACCTTGGGAATCGGTCGACGGCCGACCTCCGCGAACGTGTCGGTCAACTCGAGAAGTTCCTCTAGGTCGGTACGGGCCATACCGTCGATGCCCAGGAAGTGGGCCGTCACTTCTGCATTACCCCGAGGTCGACACCAATCTCGTGCACGTCGACTACCTCATCACGGCGGGTCGGCAGGTTCTTACCCACGTAGTCCGGGCGGATGGGCAACTCCCGATGACCCCGATCGACCATGACCGCCAGCTGGATGGACCTGGGGCGGCCGAAATCGCAGACCGCGTCAAGCGCGGCACGGATGGTCCGCCCGGTGAAGAGAACGTCGTCGACGAGGATGACGATCCGGCTATCGAGGTCGGTGGACAAGTCGGTGGCCGCCTCAGGAACGACCGGGCGAATCCCAATGTCGTCGCGGTGAAGGGCGACGTCGAGGGTGCCCACCGGCGGACGGATGCCCTCGATGTCCTCAAGGGTCTCGGCGAGGCGCTCGGCAACCGGCACGCCGCCTGTCTGGAGGCCAACCACGACGATCTCATCGAGACCGTGGTTGCGCTCGATCACCTCATGGGCCATCCTGCGGACGGCCCGTCCCATATCATCAGCGGTCATGATCCGCGCGTGGGACACAAAAACGCCCCCGAATGGGGGCGTCTGACGGCGTTCTCTTTCGGCCATCGGCCTCGTCTCCTCGTCCGTCCGGGCCTCACTGGACCCGCTTCACGGTCGAAAGGGCACTCTACACGCGCGCCGCTGACTCGCGTTCATCGGTGACTCCGCAGGCTGGCCGTCGGGATACGAACGCCAACCTGTCGATAGTCCCGCTATCGGTCATCGAGCCGCCGCTGAGCTGACCCTGGACCTCGCCCAACAACTCGTAGCCCGCGGCCCGGGCCACAGCGGCCGACGCCGGATTGGCGGGATCGACCTCAGCTACCACCGCCCACAGAGCCAACGGTCCACCATGGGCCCAACCAGTCAGAGCCCGCACCATCGCCGTGGCGACCCCCCGGCCACGCTCTGAGGCCGCTGTCCACCAGCCGATTCGGGCCGCCCCCCGTTCAACGTCGAATGCCGAAAGGCCGACCTCTCCAAGGACCCGGCCGTCTTCGACGGACACACCTACTAGGTCGAGAGCAAGACCCTCATCCCGGCGTCGGCACCCACCGGCGATCCACCGAGCCGCGACTTTCGGACCGCGACCATCGGGAACCGCTGTCCACTGAGCAACCTCCGGATCAGCCCAGGCAGCGGCCAGAGCATCACGGTCACCGGCCTCCCACGGCCGCAACACCAACGCACCGACCTGGAGTGGTGGGTCGGGGAGGACCAGCCGGGGTCGTCCAGTCGAGCCCCAATTACCGATCACGCCTAACCCCCGGAACCCGTTTCACCAGAACCTTCGTTCCGTGCATCAGGTCGGGTCTCAACGGCTACCGCGGAGACGACGCCGTTCACAAAGCGCGATGACCGCTCCGTGGAGTAATCGCCTGCCATATCCACCACCTCAGATAACACTGCGGCGGTGGGCACATCGGTCCGATGACAGAGCTCGTAAGTAGCCATACGCAATAGCGCCCTATCCACGATGGGCATCCGATCGGTCCGCCAGCCCTCGGCATGACGACCGATCAATTCGTCGAGCTGGTTGAGTGTGGCAGCCACGCCTTCCACGACTTCCACGGCGTAGCCCGGCGGAGCGACGGGACGATCGGCTAGCACCTCCAGGAGGTCACGACCCTGCGCCTCGGCGGCGTACAGGATTCCTAGAGCGGTCTCGCGAGCCTCACGGCGCGACCCAATAGCGTCAACAGGATCCACGGCGATCGATCGGTCAGACGACCCGCTGTCGCTATCAGGCCCGACTGAGGTACTCGCCGGAACGAGTGTCGACTTTGACCCGTTCACCATTCTCGATGAACAGCGGTACCTGAACTGTCAGGCCGGTCTCCAGAGTGGCCGGCTTGCGAGCACCCGATACCCGATCTCCCTGCACTCCGGGCTCAGTCTCGATGATGTCAAGTTCGACAGAGGCTGGGAGTTCCACCCCGATGACCTCATCGCCAAACAACAGGATGAGGGCGGTGGCCTGCTCGACGATGTAGTTGACGGCGTCGCCAAGAGTTTCTGGAGACACCTGCATCTGGTCGTAGGTCTCCTCGTCCATAAAGACGTAGTCGAAGCCGTCGCGGTACAGAAACTGCATAGACCGCTTGTCGATCATCGCCCGTTCCACCTTCTCGCCGGCCCGGAAGGTGCGATCCACAATTGAACCGGTCCTCACGTTTCGCAGTGTGGTGCGGACGAAGGCATGGCCCTTGCCTGGCTTGACGTGCTGGAACTCGACCACCTGGACGAGGTCGACCTCGACTTGGAGGGTCATCCCGTTCTTAAGGTCATTGGTAGTGATCGTGGACATAGTGACTCCGGATTGTGAAGAGGCAAGTTCAGTCGGCGCCCACAAGGGTTTTCGACGCCCAGAGAGGATTTGAGGCTAACAGTGCTTCCATCAGGGCCGACTAGCAATCAAGGCATCGGCTTCTCGGCCACTGCACAGATCTGTGCCAGGCGACAATCGGAGAGCGCCGTCTGATCAACGAGTTTCCCCCTCCTGCGAGTCACCTCAGAACGGACCGCGCCCGTCACTCCTAACATCTTCAAGCCCAGTGCGACAGCGCCCCAAAACACCTGGGCGACCAAACCGACCCGATTAGGACCGGAAGCCAGCTGGTGAACAACAAGTCCATCGTCCTGCACCTCAAGAATCCGGATGACGGCGCCGAGGGATCGGAGTTCCCACTCCAAGTCGACCGATACCGGTGACCAGTTCGACCGCCCCCGCAGCCGAAAAGTCGCCTTGTGGTCATCATTAAAAACGCTCGGCCAACACCCCTGTTCGTAGAGATCCTCGTCCGGAACGATCAAGATGAGGTAGCCACCGGGCCGAACTAACTTCCACCATCGACCGAGCGCATCTCGAGGATCGGACATGTGTTCCAGGCAATGCGACGACCAGACGAAGTCAAATTCGTCATCCACGAACTCATCAATGCGTTCTGCATCTCCATCCGACACATCGAAACCACGACAGTCGGGCGTGACCGGATCGGACCCACAACCGATATCTATGCCACGACCCATCAAGAAGGGAGCCAAACGTTGACCGTGCAGAAATAACGTCTTGGAGGTCTCATCCATCCCGATGCCACTCCACCCTCATCAGCGGATCACCATTCCCGCGGTGCTCGACCGAGGCAAGACCTTAGGTATCCAAGCAACACCGCTAGATCCACTAACACACTCGCCAGAACTGCGGCCAATAGGACCACAGGGCCCCTACCGACCTCACGATCACCAGGTGTCCGATACCTACTGACTCTTATCACCGTACGGACCAGATGATGCCAAACTCCCAAGGCAGCGCCGACAGGTCCCAACAGACTGGCTCCAACCGCCGCCACCAAAGCACCACCAAAATTCCACAGTAGGACCGGCCGATGCCACGACGACCCCTGCTGCGCGTTGTGGAACGCGTATGCGCTCCACTTCCGGAAGAGCCGGACCGGTCCAAGTGCGACGTCCCACACGACTTCAGCCCGAGGTGCGAACGCAACCTCATCTTCAGCTAGGTCCAAGCGATTCAAAAACTCTAGGTCCTCCCCGGCTCGCCAGTCCTGGAAGCCACCTGAGTCCACCCAGAGGCGACGTTCCATCACACATGGCGTCAGTTCGAACCTTCCCCAAAGTCCATCGACAAGAAGGCGGCGTTTGACCGCCGTGATGGCCGCTGCATCCCGCCAAACTGAACCCGGCTGAATCCGGCGTGAGCCGAGAACCAACCGGATGGGCCCCTCAAAGGGTTCCAAGAGCTCTTCCATGAGCCCCTCACTGGCCCACATCCCGGCATCAATGAGAAGAACGAGATCAGTGTCCACCGATCCGATCCCGACATCACGTGCCCGACCCGGACCAGCGGGTCCTGCATCGACCATCTCGACAGCCTCGTGGCGTTCAACCAACTTGGATACGAGGCCTCTCGTCCCATCCGTCGACCCCGCCTCCACCAACACGATCTTGGACGGCGGGCAGGTCTGGACGAGCAAAATCTGAACAAGAGCGCTTAGCGTCGTCACCTCATTTCGGACAGGAACCACCACAGCTACGTCCGTTGACCCATAGGACCGCTGTTCGTGGCTCATCGTCCTCACCCTATGGAGAGCCAGCCTCTGGTTTCGTGACCGCCGGTCGTGGACTCAGAGGACTTTCGGAAACCTCGTGAGCGGACGGTGGCCGTCGTCAGTTACCAGCACCGTGTCCTCCCAACGCACGCCGCCCAGTCCGGCAACATAAGCCCCGGGTTCGACGGTGACCACCTGTCCGGACCTGAGGCTACCGGTGACCGTGGACGCCACCGCTGGGCCCTCATGGATGTCCAGGCCCACCCCGTGCCCGGTGCCGTGGGAGAAGGCCTCACCTAAGCCCGCTTCAACGAGGACCGAGCGGCACACCCTGTCAACCTCGGAAGCCGGGACCCCGTCGGCGACCACGGCCAACCCTGCGGCCTGGGCCTCCAGCACCACTACCAGTAGGTCAGCCGCCGGTCCGGAACCGGTTCCCCCGACCCGCATCGAGCGGGTCATGTCGGACCGGTAGCCGTCAATCACCGCCCCAAAGTCCCGAACCACCAGGTCGCCGTCCACCATGGCACGACTCCCCGGACGGGCATGGGGGCGCGCTCCGTTCGGACCGGCAGCCACGATCGTCTCGAAAGCCCGATCACTGGAACCACCGATACGCATTGCATGGTCCAGTGCGGTCGCTAAATCGGACTCGACAGCACCCTCAACGAAAAACACTTCGACCGAGGCCAGCGCAGCATCGGCTATGGCCGCCGCAGCGGCGATCCGGGCCACCTCCCCGTCATCCTTGACCTCTCGCAGAGATTCCACCAGCCCCGTGGTCGAGACCGGGTCGCCACCACCAGTGGTGGTGATCAGCCCGGCCAACCGTTCCATCTCGGCCCAAGAGACCGAGTCTGCCTCGAGCCCCACCCGATCGAAGCCGGCGGCGAGGACACCCACTGGTGAGGGCCGTCCGGCAGCGGTGATCTCCACGTCCACGTCCGCGCCGGCTGACGCCACCTGATCTGGCGCCTGGTCCCGGTAACGCCCATCGGTGACGAGCACCGCCCGGTGCTCGTCGACCCAGAGCGAACCGGCCGAACCGGTGAAGCCGCTTAGGTACCGGACGTTGGTGACGTTGGTGACCAGTAGGCCACCGAGGCCGGATTCGACCAAGGACGGCCGCAGGCGATCCAGTCGACCGCCGACATCCATCTCGGGCAGGCTCAAGCCGCCTGCCGACGGTGCGGGGTCGCTCACCCGTCGAGCAGGTTGGCTACTGCGTCGATGGCCATTCGGTACCCCAATAGACCGAACCCGGCAACGGTCCCGTCGGCCACCGGCGCCACCACCGAGGTGTGGCGCCATGGCTCCCGCGACGCCGGGTTTGACAGGTGGAGTTCGACTACCGGCCCATCAAAGACGGCCAACGCATCGTGGATGGCCCACGCGTAATGCGTAAACGCTCCCGGGTTCACGACGATCGCCGCACATCGGCCACGCGCCGCGTGGATGGCGTCGACCAACTCCCCCTCGTGATTGGACTGGACGTGCTCCAGGGCCAGACCGCGTGCCGATGCCGCCGCGGTTGAGGCCTCGACATGGTCATCGAGCGTGGCGGTCCCATAGACCTCCGGCTGTCGCTCGCCCAGCAGGTTCAAGTTGGGTCCCGACAACAACAAGACGATCGGCTGGCTCATGGACAGCAGTCTCCCACCGGGATAGGGCCAGCCGGGCATCCATTCGGAGGTCCGACACGACACCTCGTCATCGGATCCTCTCGAGCACGGAACGTGCGGTCTCGAGATCCACCCCTGAAACCACCTCGATACTGCACCCATCAGCCCCCGGACCCGAACCGCCATCTAGAACAAAGGTGAGTCCATCCAGCGCCTTCTTGTCTCTCCTCATGACCGCCAAGAGCTCCTCGGCGTCGGCTCCGTCAGGCAGATGGGTGGGCAGGTCGTAGCCCTCCACGATCCGGCGATGTTCGGCCACCCGCGCCTCATCTATTCGACCCAGGGTCCAGCTCAGTTCAGCGGCGTAAACCAGTCCGATGGCCACCGCCTCACCGTGGCGCAGGTCATAGCGGCCGCTCGTCTCTATGGCGTGGCCAAGGGTATGCCCGTAGTTGAGGATGGCCCGCCGTCCAGCCTCGCGTTCGTCAGCTGACACCACCTCGGCCTTGATCTCCACGCAACGGGCCACTCGCTCCTCCAGCGGCCTGCCATCCAGATCCCGTCCACCCAAGAAGTGGTACTTGGCCATCTCACCCAGTCCGCAGCGCAACTCGCGCTCAGGCAACGTCTCGAGTGCAGCCGTGTCACACAGCACCAGAGTTGGCTGCCAGAACGCTCCGACCAGGTTCTTGCCCTCGGGCAGGTTCACTCCGGTCTTGCCGCCGATCGCCGCATCCACCTGGGCTAGGAGTGTGGTGGCCACGTGCACCACGGGCACGCCCCGATGGAACGACGCGGCGGCAAATCCGGCCACATCGGTGACAACCCCGCCACCTACACCAACAACCACGTCTCCCCGGGTGAGCCCCCACTCGGCAAACGACCGACAGAGGCTCTCAATGGTCGAGAGCGTCTTTGCCGCCTCACCGTCCGGGATGGTGAATACCCGATGCTCGAAGCCCGGGTCGACCGAAATGGGGATCCCCTCCTGGGTAATCACCGCCGCCCGTCGCGGCTGCAAAGCGGTCTCCGAAAGGTGAACGGCCAACTCACCAGCTGCGCCGCGTCCCACCAACACCGGATAGGACCGCCCCCCGGGAAGCATTACCGAGACCTCAATCACAACCGACCGCCCGCTCCATCGACTGTCTGGCCGGCCAGTGCCTCGGGACGGACCACGCCGAAATCCATCAGTGCGTCGAGCACGGCGTCGACTACTTGGCCGACCGTAAGGCCATCGGTGTCGACAACCACCTTGGCCGCCCGCTCGTAGGCCGGATGGCGGTCCTCGGCCAAGTCCCGCAGTACCCCGAGGGCGTTACGCCCCTCAAGAAGCGGACGTCCGACTCCGTCACCCACCCGGTCGGCCAGCGTCTCGGGTCGGGCCCGCAACCACACCACGATCGAGTCTGCGGCCAGAACGACACGGTTCTCACCACGGCCCAGCACGCCTCCTCCTGTGGACAATACGATGGGCTCGCCAGCCTCCAATTGGAGTACGAGGCTCTGCGTCTCTAGGTCGCGGAAGGTCGACTCCCCACCCTCATGAAAGATCACCCCGATAGACCGTCCCGCGAGTTGGGTGATCGCCCGATCCAAGTCCACGTGCCGACGTCGTAGCCGGTCAGCCAGCACGCGACCAACCGCCGTCTTGCCAGCGCCCATGAGGCCCACAAGGGCCAGATGGCCTATCGGTGCAGCGGAACCAGGAACAGTCACCATGGACACAGGCTACTGACGGGGCCCGAGAGGGCCCGGTGTATTCCGGCCCGGCGGCCTGGCCGGAGTCAATACAGGAGGCCGACGACCAGTACCGCCACCTAGGCCGCAGACAGCCAAGGTGCATTAGCTACAGCGGTTCCAGAAGGTGTCCGCCCGCCGGCGCCTGTCAGCGAGATGCCAGGGAGGCCTGGGCTGCAGCATGCATCGCCACCACCGGTGCCTCGACCCCTGTCCAGAGGGTGAAAGCGCGGGCAGCTTGACACACGAGCATCGAAAGACCCCCGTAGGCCTCGATTCCCCGAACCCGCATAGCGGCCATCAGTGCCGTTTCGGCCGGGTGATAGATCAGGTCGACGACCACGGATCCGGCACCGATCAGTGCCGGATCCACCGGTAGGTCGACGGTGGACATCTCGGACACGCCACCCATACCAACCGAGGTGGCATTCACAACCAACTCGGCATCTCCTAGGGCATCGACGAGGGCACCCTCCTGCCGTCCGTCCCGATGACCAAGCGAGAGCTCCACTGCACGACCCGCCGATCCGGCCATGGCGGCAGCCTCCTCGGCTCGTGCAACCGTCCGGTTGGCCACCACCACCTCGGATGCACCCGCACCGGCCAGGGCCTGAACCACAGCCCGGGCGGCCCCACCGGCACCGAGGACGACCACCCGTCGTCCAGTGACGTCCATCCCTGAATCGTGGGCGAGGCCATCCAGAAAACCCCCGCCGTCGGTGTTATACCCCACCAGTTGGCCTTCCTCGACCACCACGCAGTTCACGGCACCTAGTGCAGCTGCATCGTCAGTGCACCGATCAACGACAGCGGCGACGGCCGCTTTGTGGGGCATGGTGACCGACAGGCCGGAGATCCCGAGAGCCCGCATACCGTCCAGCGCCGCGCTTGCCGACCCGTCAGCCACCTCGAAAGCTACGTAAGTCCAGTCCAGCCCGGTCTCAGCGAACGCAGCGCCCAGGAGGGTCGGTGAGAGCGAGTGTCGGACAGGGTCGCCAATCACTGCGGCCAGACGAGTTGCCCCGCTCACCGGGGGCCGTCGGTCAATGGTCGATTCAGCCACAACCCAGATCCTTGTCCACACAGATCCGTCGCGCTGCCTGAAATTCGGTCGCCGTGGTGGCGAAGGTATGGGCGCCGGATACTTCGCCCTCATCGGTCCGGACGTAGTACATCCAGGGTCCGGGTACAGGGGCTAGCGCCGCCTCGAGGGAGGCGCGCCCGGGAGCGGCTATAGGGGTCGGAGGCAAACCCAGCACCACCCGGGTATTCCATAGAGACACCACCGAGAGGTCCTCGGTAGTCATCGGTTCACCCGCCGTCTTGCCCACCGCGTACCGGCTAGAGGCATCGACACCAAGCCGCCAGCCCGAGGCCAAGCGGTTGTGGATGACCCGGCTGATCTTTGGGCGGTCCCCGTCCAGCAGCGCCTCCTCTTCGATGAGGGAGGCCAGAACCACGACCTCGTAGGGACTCAGACCGAGCTCGGCTGCACGGCCAACCAGATCGAGTTGTTCAACCACCCGCAGGAACTGCTGGTGCATGCGCAGCACCAGGCCTAGCTCGTCAGCCACTGTGGCCTCGTCCAACTGGTAGGTATCGGGAAAGAGCAACCCCTCCACGGCCCGGTCGCGATGCTCGATGGTGCCGTACTCCCAGCGGAGGCGATCGCTGACCAGCGCGGCCCGCAGCTCGTCCTCGTCGAATAGCGGCATCTCGCTCAGCAGACGCTCGACCATCTGCTCGAGGGTGAGGCCCTCGGGCACGGTCACCCGGATCACCTCCTCAGGCAGTGGCCCCTCGTCGAGCAGGGCCACCGCGGCCTCGAACCCGAGGTGCTCCTGAAGGACATAGTCGCCAGCTTGGAATGAGTACTCGATGTCAGCCGGACAATCGATGAGCCAACGGATGGCCGACGGACAACGCATCCACTGGCGGAACATGGCCGGGTTGTCGATCACCCCAGCATCCCCGAGCGAAGCCACCACGTCGTTGGTCGACCAGCCCTCAACGATGGTGAACTCCACTTCGTCTCCAGCCGGGGCATCCGGTGTCATCTGGTCGTCTACCCACCCGAGAAACAACCGGTAGCCGATGACTAGGGCCAACGCCACCAGTCCGAAGACCAGTCCCCACCGCGGAAGCGGACCAGAGGTCGGTCGGTGACGCACCCAACGGACATCGGGTCGGGGCTCCCCGCTCAACCGTTGGCCTCCCGCCGGGCATCTAGCCACCCCTGGAGCATCACTGCCGCGGCAACCATGTCGACCACCTTCCGGCGTTGCGGAGCCCGGAGGTCCTGCTCACGTAGAGTCCGTTCGGCGGTCACGGTCGTCAGGCGTTCATCGTAGGTCTCAACCGGAACCCCCGACCGGGCACCCAGCACCCGCTCCAGTTCAACGGTCTCAGCCGTCATGGCTTGGGCCATCGGTCCAGTCGACCCGTCCAGAGAGTAGGGAATCCCGACCACCACGACCTCGACCTCCCATTCCTCGGCGAGATCTGCGAGAGCGCGGTGCTCCCCTCGTCGGTCACCAGTGCGACGGACGACCTCGATCGGCGTCGCCACCAGTCCATCACTGTCGCTGACCGCCACCCCGATCCGCTTGGACCCCAGGTCCAGGCCCAGGGCCCGCATCAGACTCAGTCGGCTTGGGCTGCCGCCCGTGCCTGTTCGAGAGCCTCCGGGAGGCGTTCAGGTGCCTTGCCCCCAACCGCGGTCACCTCGGGGTTAGGACGACCTCCACCCCCGATGGTCCTTGCCGCGTCGGCGACCAACGTGCCAGCGTCCATTCCGCTGTCGTGCGAAACGGCCGCTACCAGCGCGGCTCCTCCCCCGTCAGGAGCAGCACCCAGCACGACAGCCCGGACGCCCTCACAGTCACGAACAGCCACAGCCAGTTGGCGCAGGCCGTCCCGGTCAATCCCGTCAACCATCGATACGACAATCCCGTCCACGGCGGTCGCCGCGATTTCTTCGGCGCGCC
>JASLKB010000027.1 GCA_030747775.1 Acidimicrobiales bacterium
ACATCGACGACATGATCATCAACCGGGCCGCCGACGAAGGTTCGTCCGAGCCGGAGGTTGCCAGCCGCTTCGAGGCCACCTTCGTCGAACAGATGGACCGCCTCAACGTCGCCCACCCCGACCTACGGCCCCGAGCCACCGAGTACGTGGACCGCATGGTGGAGGTCATCGGCGAACTGGTGGAGCGAGAGATGGCCTACACCACCAACTCGGGTGTCTACTTCGACGTCGACCGGCTGGACGAGTACGGCGCACTGGTGGGGCGGTCGGTTGACGACCTCCGAGAGGGCGCTGGCGCCCGGGTCGACGTGGACGACGATAAGGCCGACCCCCTGGACTTCGCCCTCTGGAAGTCCGCTAAGCCGGGCGAGCCCATCTGGAACTCCCCGTGGGGGCCGGGCCGACCGGGCTGGCACATCGAGTGCGTGGCCATGTCACTGCACCTGCTGGGTGACGGCTTCGACATCCATGGCGGTGGCGACGACCTTGTCTTCCCCCACCACGAGAACGAGCGGGCCGAGGCACTGGGGTGCGGCCGGTCGTTCGCCCGACACTGGATCCACAACGGAATGGTCCAGGTCGACGGCGAGAAGATGTCCAAGTCGCTTGGCAACTTCACGACGTTGGCCGAGTTGCTCGACGCGTGGGACCCGCGGGCACTGCGCCTACTAGTCCTCCAGACCCACTACCGGCGCACCATGGAGATCGGGCCGACGACGCTGGACCAAGCTTCCGCGGCGTTGGCACGACTGGACAAGTTCGCCGACCGCATGGCTGCCGCCGACATACCGGATGCCGAACCCGACGCCGACGTAGTGGAACGCTTCCGAGCCGCCATGGACGACGACCTGGGGTCACCACAGGCCCTGGCCGTCATCTTCGACGCCGTCCGCGACGCCAACCGGGCACTTGACGCCGAGGACGACGGGGCGGCCGCATCCCTGACAGCCGCAGCCCTGGAGTTGGCCTGTGCCCTTGGACTGGAACTGGGTCGAAACTCGGCGCCGGGGGGGGCCGGGAGTGCCACCGACGAAGGTGACGACGCAGAGATCGACGAACTAGTCGACCGCCGACTGGCCGCCCGGGAGGCCCGGGACTTCGCCGAGGCTGATCGCATCCGCGACGAACTCGCAGCGAGGGGTATCGCGCTGGAGGACACGCCGAACGGCACCTCCTGGCGCCGCGGCTGAACGACCTGTCAGTTACGGGGCACGTCCGCCCAGGAGATTTCCTTGTCGACCCTGACATCCCCAGGTAGGCCCAGGATCCGCTCGCCAAGGATGTTGCGCATGACCTCCGACGTTCCACCCTCGATGGTGTTGGCCCGGGACCGGAGGAATGCGTACCGGGGATGGATGCCCGGCCCCCGAAAGCCGGTGGGCCGCTTGCGTTCGTATCCGGCCTCGTAAACCATTCCGTCGGCACCCAGAAGGTCCATGCAGGTCTCGTAGATGCGCTGGTTCATCTCCGCGGACATCATCTTGGTTACCGAACCCTCGGGGCCGGGATTCCCTGACTTGGAGGCATCCCTGGCCCGCCAGTTCGTTAGGCGAAGTGCCTCGGCCTGACTCCAGAGGTCGGTCACCCGGTCGCGCATGACGGTCCGCGTCACCGGGTCGAGCGAGTCCCTGGTCTCACCCCACAGGTGCACCAGATCAGCAATGGGACCCGAACCCTTCTTCGGTACGCCACCACCGAGGGCCACCCGTTCGTTCATCAACGTGGTCACTGCAACGGCCCAGCCGTTGCCAACCTCGCCGAACACCCGGTCGTGAGGGATCCGCACGTCGGTGAGGAAGATCTCGTTGAACTCGGCTTCACCGGTGATCTGGTGCAGGGGTCGAACGTCGACGCCCTCGGACTCCATGTCCAACAAGAAGTACGTCAAGCCCTTGTGCTTGGGCTGATCCGGATCGGTCCGGGCTACCAGCATCCCCCAGCGCGACACGTGGGCCAGCGTCGTCCAGACCTTCTGGCCGTTGACAATCCACTCGTCCCCGTCACGGACAGCCCGGCTCGACAGACCAGCCACGTCCGACCCTGAACCCGGCTCACTGAAGAGCTGGCACCAGACCTCCTCGCCGGTATACATCGGGCGGAGGAGGCGCTGTTTCTGCTCATCGGACGCGTAGGTCAACACCACCGGTGCCCCCATCCCAATGCCGATCGGGTTGATATTGAGGTCGTGATAGGTCACCCCGGCGGCCCGCAACTCAGCGTCGACAACGGTCTGTAGCCGACGACTGGACAGTCCCAACCCACCCAGGCCCTCCGGGAACTGCACGAGGGCCAACCCCCAGTCGAACTGGGCGCCCCGGAACTCGAACTGGTCGACCTGGTCGGGCGGGACATCGGCCACCAGCTGCCTGGCCATATCGCGGACCTCTACTTCATTGACCTCGGCCATGGGTCGACTCCCGGCTCGCTCGTCGGCACCCGGCGGACCCGGGGCGGGGCGAAACTACCCAGCGGTTACCTGCAGCCCCTAACTGGGGGTCAGGCGACAGGGTCGCTACCGAAGGTGAGTTGTCCCGCCATCTGCGAGCCGGACTCTGCCTCGACGTCGCGCTCGTCGCTCTGGTCCCACTGGTGACCGGCGAACGGGTCATCTTCGACGGTGGGACCCTCATCACCGGCCCCGGACGAACCGGCAGGCGTGGCCGCCGGATGCCGGTCCACCCCCAGGAAGGCACGGGCCAGCAGCGGCGTCTCCTCTGAGTCCGGCACCGGATCCTCAGTCCCTGTCTCCACGTCGGCGGCCGCCTGGGCGACCGTCAACGGATGCACCGACGCCACCGGACGCAGCACCTCGTCGGCTACGTCGGCAGCCTCGGCGACCGTCATGGGACGCTCGGGCAGGGGAATGACCGAACCGACGCCCCGGGCGTCAACCAACTCCCAGCCCACTGGCGCCCTCAGACGCTCGACGTGGGTGGCGCACAGCACCACGGCCCCAGGCCCATCGACCTCGTCGAGGTCGTGGACGGTGAAGGTCAACTCGGCGACGTCCATCACCACGAGCACCTCGGCCGTGCCCAAACATGCCGATCGCATACAGAGATCCCGCATGGCCACCAAGGTACTTCCGGCCCCCCACACCAACGGGGACACCCGCACAGGGCACCGGGCACCCATCGACGCCCTACGCCTGCCCCGTAGGCTCCCCAGATGCTTCCGGTGCTGGGCGTGGACGCCGACGACACGCTTTGGGAGAACGAGGAACGCTTCCACGAGGTGGAGCAGCGCTTCCGTGACCTGATGGTCCCGTGGGCCGGAGGCGACGCCACCGACGCCGCCCTCCTGGCCGCCGAACGGGAGAACATCAGCCGCCACGGCTACGGCATCAAGGGCTTCGTCCTGTCGATGGTGCTGACCGCCGTCGAGATCTCCGATGGGGCCATCGATGCCCGTTCTCTAGCCGGGATCGTGGGCTGGGGACACGAGATGATGGCCCATCCCATCGAACTGCTCGATGGAGTACCTGAGGCGCTGGACGATCTGGGTGCCACCCACCGACTGCTGCTGATCACCAAGGGTGACCTGGGAGACCAGATGGGCAAGGTGGATAGAAGCGGGCTGGCCGACCGGTTCTGGCGTATCGAGGTAGTCCCCGAAAAGGACGTCCCAACCTACCGCGACGTGCTGGACCGCCACGGGGTCGATCCCGCGGAATTCACCATGGTCGGAAACTCGGTGAAGTCCGACGTACTGCCCGTGCTGGCCATCGGTGGACGTGCCATCCACGTGCCCCATACCACGACGTGGGCGTTCGAGAAACCCGATCCGGCCGACCTGGACGGCGTGGACTTCCCCGTCGTGGATCGACTCACCGATGTGGCGGCACTTCTCTGAAGCTGGCCCACCGTTCCCGTCTGACTGATCAGGAAAGCGGGTAGGTCGCCCAGATCAGGGGCTGGCCGAAAACGACAGGTACGAGCCGTCGGCGGCCACCTGGGCCATCACCGCCGGGACGTCCACCACCCACGGACCGTCGCGTACCACCGACAAGTGGACCCGTTCTCCAGCCGTCAACCGCCGCTTGCGCTCTCCGTCAAAAGCCAGGAGCAAAGGCCCGTCGACAGCCACCTCCTCGCCGGGAACGAGCCGCCGGACCTCAGTTAGGCCCAGGTCGGCGTAGTGCCCGGGAGCAGTCGGACCCCGCACCACCTTTTCGCATGCATCGACCGACCCGAACCGGAGAAGCAGGCCGGCGTCCTCGTCGGGGGCGACCGGTTCCACAAGGCCACCTACTCCGGAGAAACCGACAGCCGACGGCTCAGCTCTGGAGAGCACGACCAACCGCAGATTCGCCGGTTCGAACAGCTCGAACGAACCCAGAAAGGGATCGTCCACGGCCACCGCGTCGATCAGAGCCAGATCATCCGGCTCGGAAGCCCCATCGGGCCGAACCCTCACCACCATTGCGCGGTGCATCACCGAACCCTCCTCGGAGGCTGCCCTCCCGACACCACGGGCCACGTGTCCAGCTGCCGCGCCGGCCACCGTTGCCTCGGCCAGCACGGGGAAAGCGTTGTTGGTCCCCGTGGACAACGGCACCACCACCAGGTCGGGCCACCCACGGGCGGCGGCCCGGTTGGTCCCGTCGCCACCCAGCACCACGACCACCCCGCATCCGAGGTCGCGCATTGCCGCCACCGCGGTCACCGTGTCCTCCTCGGTGAACGTCAACCCGTGGTCCAGCCAGTTGAGGTCCAGCCCCCGCATGGTCTCGGTAGCCCGCTGCACGATCCGGTGAGTGTCTGGATGCACCACGAACCGGTTGATGCCGGCCTCGCGGGCTCCCAACACCACCCGCCGAACCACGTTGACCTTGTCCTCGACGGTCACCGCACCCGCCGCGGCAACCGCGCGCCGGACATCGGTGCCCGAGCGCGGATTTACCACGAGACCCACGGTCTCACTGGACGTAACTAGGGACTGTTCCAGATCGACCACGGCAGGTGACCGTAGCCACCCGTGTCCACTGACTACCCCGCCGGGACCCGGACCTAGGGTCGACAAAGATGGGAGGTCCTGACGAACCCGGATGCATCCCAACTGCGGTCCGGGGCCTAACCGGAGCGCGTGACCGGATCAGACGCCGACCGGACTACCGGCGACTCGTCCTGATCACCGCACTGTTCGGCACGGCAGCCGGGAGCTACCCGGTCACAGTGCTCTCTGCCTCGCTCCCCCGGATCGCCCGTGACCTGGGGCGGCCGATGACACCGTCACTTGGGTGATCGCCGCTCCCCTGCTGGCCTTCGCCGTGATCACCCCGATAGTCGGCAAGATCGGCGACCTGTACGGCCACCGCCGGACCTACCTGACCAGCTTCGCACTGGGCACCGTGTTGGCCCTCTCCACGTCGCTGGCCTGGGACATCACGTCGCTGATCGTGCTTCGAACCCTCGCCCAGGCGGCCAAGGCGGCATCCGGACCATCTGCTATGGCCATGATCCTTTCGACTTTCCCGCACCGGGAACGGACCCGAGCGTTGAGCATCTGGGCCGCCGTGGTCGCACTGTCACCTGCTGTGGGCGTGGTCACCGGTGGGCCGCTCATCGAATGGCTGGGCTGGCGAGTCCTATTCGTGGTGCAAGGGGCCACCGTCGGGCTGGCCCTGCTGGCTGCGTTGTTCGTCGCCCCGGAGACGCCCCGGCGTACCGGCATTCGCTTCGACGTGCCCGGCGCCGTGACTCTGGGCGTGGGGGTCAGCGGTCTACTACTGGCCGTGAACCGGGGCATCAGCTGGGGATGGGCCAATCCGCTCGTGCTGGTGGCCGCCGTACTGGCCCCCGTTGGGCTCGGACTCTTCATGACCATTCAGCACCGGTCCGACGCACCGCTCCTCCCGCCGGCCCTACTGCGTCAACGATCCTTCACCCGACCCATGACCGCCCAGGCCGTCCTGCAGTCCGGCTACATGGGGGCGCTGGTCATGGCGCCCTTCCTCTTGGAACGCCGCTGGGGGTTCCGACCCACGGTGATCGGCCTGGTGATGCTGCCCCGTCCCCTGTCCTTCGCCTTCTGCGCCCGCCTGGGTGGCCACCATGACCCGAGGCACGGTGCCCGTCGGGTGGCCGTCACTGGGATGCTGGTGTTCGTGGTGGCCATGGTTCTGGCTGGGGTGGGCGCCCAACAGCGGTGGTTGCCCATGTTCCTGAGCGGAGCGATGCTCGCCGGCGCCGGGAGCGGTTACATCCGGCCGACGGTGGCCAACTCGGTCACCGCGGCCGCTGGGAACGCCGACCTCGGAATCGCCGGCGGGTCGATGAACATGCTCCAGCAAATCGGTGCAGCGGTCGGCATAACCGTGCTCACCGCGCTGATGGCCGACTCCCTGAGTGGCACCCGGTTCCTGTTGTTACATCTGGCGGCAGCCGGCGCGGGGCTCGTAGCAGCCTGGCTGGCCCTGGGCATCGAGGACACGCCGGCGGACAGTGACCCCGACTGACCAGCGTTAGCCGTAGTCGTAGAAGCCGCGACCGGTCTTGCGGCCCAGGTGCCCCGCGGCGACCATGCGACGTAGAAGTGGAGGCGGCAGGTAGAAGTCGTCGCCGTACTCGGCAAACAGCGTCTCGGCCACCAACATCATGGTGTCCAGGCCGATCATGTCGCTGAGTTCCAGCGGACCCATGGGATGGGCGGCACCCAACTTCATGCCATTGTCGATGTCTTCGGCGCTGGCGTGGCCGTCGGCGTACATCCGCATCGCCGCGTTCAGGTACGGCACGAGCAGCATGTTGACCACGAAGCCCGCCCGGTCCTTGGCGGCCACCACGACCTTGCCCAGCACGTCGGTGGCGAACGCCGTCATCGACGCGGTCACCGACTCGTTGGTCCGCACCGACGGGATGACCTCGACCAGCTTCATCACGGGTGCTGGGTTGAAAAAGTGGAGGCCAATCACCTGCTCAGGCCGTCCGGTGGCCATGGCGATATCGATGATCGGGATGGATGAAGTGTTGCTGGCCAGCACGGCATCCGGCGAGGTGACTGCACCGTCCAGGGCGGCGAAGATCTCCGCCTTCAGGTCGAACGACTCGACCACAGCCTCAACCACCAGGTCGACATCGGCCAGGTCGGCGTAGTCGGTGGTGAAGGTGAGGTTGGCCAGCGCCGCTGCGTGGGCAGCCTCGTCAAGCTTGCCCCGCTCCAGGGCTCGATCTAGGGACCGTCGGATGGCGGCCTCACTGTTCTCGGCGGCCTCCGCGGACACCTCCTTGATCACGGTGGGGAGTCCGGCCTTGGCCGTTAGCTCGGCCACGCCGCCGCCCATCTGGCCACCACCAACCACGGCGACCCGCTGGATGCCCATCACTCGGCCTCGGTAACGGTCACGGACTCAATCACAACTTCAGTCACCGGTCGATCGCCGGAGCCGGTGGGGACCTCCTGGATGGCTGTAGCCACCTCGACACCCTTGATCACCTTGCCGAACAGTGCGTAGGACGGTGGCAGGCCGACCCCACTCGGACCGGTAACGATGAAGAACTGACTGCCGTTGGTATCCGGACCGGCATTGGCCATCACCAGCGAACCGACCTCGTAGCGACCGGGCTTGGGCAGCTCATCGGCAAAGCGATAGCCGGGACCGCCGCGGCCCGAACCCTCGGGGCATCCACCCTGAATCACAAAGCCGTTGATGACCCGGTGGAAGATCAGCCCATCGAAATAGTGCCAACGGGCCAGGTACACGAAACTGTTGACCGTCTGGGGGGCGGCGATGGGATCCAAGTGGATGGTCATCGAGCCCATGGAGGTGACCATCTCGGCGGTGTAGGTCTTTGCCGTATCGATGACCATCGGCGGGGCGGCCGGGAAGGTGGTCCGTCGTTCGCTGGAACCGTCAGCTTCGGGAATCAGGTCAGACATTGGGCCTCCTCGGCCTACGGGTTGCTCTTCATCGGCACTGAACCGGTGTGCAGGCTACGGCGACCCAGCCTTACCTCCGACCAGCCACGGCATCACCCAGTGACGCGCGGGCCTTCGCTACGGTGCCGCGCATGGCACCCCGGTCGACGCCGAGGACTCCGGACCCCCGTGTCCTGGACCCCTCGTTGGACCATCCGCTGCGGAACGGACCTCTCCATCGGCGTTCCGCCTTCCGTAGGGGGACTCCGTCGGAACCGGCCAACTGGGTCGGCCTGGTCTGCCCGTCTTGCGAGGTGGCCTGGCGAGGAGACCCCATCGAGCCGTGCTGGTCCTGTGGATCGGTTGGCCGACGCCCAGCCGGCACCACCGTCGTCAGCGAGTAGGTACGCCCGGTCAGAGTTCCCGGGCGTACATCCGAACGGTCTTGCCGGTTCCCTCATCGGACTGTTCGCCCACGTCCGAAAACCCCATGGCCTCGTGGAAGGCCAACGACCGTTCGTTGCGGGGCACCGTGTTGACCTCGGCACACAGGTAGGTGTGTCCGTCCGAGGTGGCCATGAACGCCTCGTAGAACGCACGGCCCACGCCGGTGCGGTAAGCCGATGGGTCGACCACCACCCTGTCCACATACAGGAACCTGTCAAAGCGCTCGCTGAACCACCCGTAGTTGAGGCTGTCGTAGCCAACGCCGGGGCCATCGAGGCCTACCAGCAGGGCCGCTGGTCCCGGGATCGCTGAACTGGGCACCTCGGCCACCAGGCAGCACCGAGCCACGGCGAAGAACCAGGCCATCTCGTCCAGAGTCAGTTCATTGACCGCCGGAACCGCGGCATTGTTCAACTCGAGCATGCGGCCCAAGTCGTCGGAGGTGGCGGGTCGAATCAGCACGCGTGAATCCCACCACGGATCCGCGATGAGGTGCCACCCGGCGATACCGGGATGACACCGGATCCAAAGATTTTGTCGTTGCGCGGCCCTAAAGCCTTGGATGCTGATTCCGACTGTTTGACCCGTATGGTTCGGCCCCATGAACTCCAAGGAAACCGGCGGCAGCGCAACGACCACAGGAACTGCTGCTGCCCGCATGGTCGGTGGCTCGAAGATCTATGGAACCGAGGACACCGAAGTTCGTGCCCTTGACGGCGTGGACGTCGAATTCGAACGAGGCCGGTTCACCGCCATCATGGGTCCATCGGGATCGGGCAAGTCGACGCTCATGCACTGCTCGGCGGGGCTCGACGACCTGACCTCGGGGAGCGTCCACATCGGCGACGTTGAACTCGGGGACCTCTCCGAGCGAGACCTCACTCTCTTGCGACGCGACAAGGTCGGGTTCGTCTTTCAGGCCTTCAACCTGATCCCGACCCTGACGGCTGAGGAGAACCTCACACTGCCACTGGACTTGGCAGGACGGAAGCCCGATGCCTCCTGGATGGTCAACATCATCGAGACGGTCGGGCTTCAGGACCGCCTCCGACACCGACCAGATGAACTGTCCGGGGGCCAACAGCAACGGGTCGCTGTGGCACGGGCACTGGTCAGTAGACCCGAAATCGTCTTCGCTGACGAGCCGACCGGCAACCTCGACTCGGTGACTGGAGGCGAAGTCCTCGAGTTCCTGCGGGGTGCCGTCGACGATCTGGGTCAGACACTCGTAGTGGTGACCCACGATGCCGGTGCCGCCGCGATGGCCGACCGCGTACTGTTCCTCGCTGACGGACAGATCGTCGACGAGATGTCCAACCCCGACGCCGACCGCATTCTCGATCGCATCAAGGCCATCGGCGGCTGACCGGGTGCTCCGACTCACCTTCCGGAACATCACGCGCCGCAAGCTGCGGTTTGCCCTCACGACCCTGGCAGTTGTGCTGGGCGTCGCATTTCTGTCGACGTCGTTCTTCCTGACCGACCGACTCCGCGACAGCTTCGATGAGCTCGCTACCGACATCAGTGGGGATATAGACCTCGTCGTAAGGACGTCGATCGACGAAGGAGCCGACCGGATCAACCGTCTCCCCTTCCCGGAAGAGGTTCTCGATCTCCTGACGGATGTCCCCGGTGTCCGAAATGTGTGGCCGTCGGTCCAGGCGTGGAACGTGGTTCCCCTCTACAGCGACGAGGACGGCGATCTCAAAGCGATCGATACCAACGGTGGGGCACCACAGTTCGGCTTCAACGTCACGCCTCCGGACGGATCCGACTACGGGGACACGGCGGGTGCGGGCGAAGGGAGCCAGCTCTTCCTTACGGATGGCCGCCTCCCAAGCCGCACCGAGTCGATGTTGGACCCCACCACTGTGGGCGAGTTCGCACTTGACAACAAGACCGCTGATGATTTCGGGTTCGAAATTGGCGAGACCTACACCGTCAGTGCGCCTGGCGGTAACCGCCAGTTCCTCCTCGTAGGAACGGCCAACTTCGGCGACCCGGACGAGAACAAGAACCTTGGCGCGAACCTCAGCCTTTTCGACGAGGAAACCACCCAGGAGATCGCCAACAAGGTCGGGCTCTACGACGAGATCTCGATCTACCTCGAGGACGGAGCGGACGAGGACGCGGCAATGGGCCAGATCCAGGAACGCCTCAACCTGGTAACAGACGAGTTTAGAGCCGTCCTAGAGGGCCTCCCTGAAGATCAGCAGATCCAACTGTCGGCTTTCAGCCAAACCAAGTTGGAGGTGGTCACAGCTGAAACCAAGATCGCCGAGGACCAGAGCGACTTCGACCAGTTCATAAACATCATCTCTTCGGTGTTGCTGGCGTTCGCCATCATCGCCGTGGTGGTCAGTGCCTTCATCATCAACAACACGTTCTCGATCGTGATCGGGCAACGGGTGCGCGAACTGGCCCTACTACGCGCACTGGGGGCCACGGGTCGCCAGATCAGCAGGTCGGTGAAGTTGGAAGCAGTCGTAATTGGCGTGGTTGCCACAGCCCTCGGCCTCGTCGCCGGCTACCTGCTATCGACGCTGCTCGTCTGGGTCCTCGTGAACATCGGCTTCGGCGAGTTGCCCGGATCGATTCCGGTCCGCCCTCGGACCATTGTGGCTGCCTCGATCGTGGGAGTGGGAGCCACCCTCTTCTCCGCGATCGGGCCCTCGCGCCGGGTGCGACAGATTCCACCGGTTGCAGCCCTCCGAGACGACGTTCGACTTACCCCCACCGGTCTGCGACGACGCCTCATCGTGGGTGGCGCTGTCGCCCTGGTCGGCATCGGAGCCCTCGCGGCGGGAATGACCATCGAACTGTCCACCCGCGCGGTACTGACTGCAATCGGCGGAGGCGCCCTTGCAGCGTTCATGGGCGTCTACCTACTCAGTCCAGCAGTGACCCGTCCGGTTTCGACGGTGCTCGGGTGGCCAATCCGCAAGGTGTACCGGATACCTGGACGACTGGCAACCGACAACGCCCGCAGGTCTCCACGCCGCACCGCCGCGACGGCCGCAGCCCTGACGATCGGACTCGCCCTCGTGAGCCTCGCCGCGGTGGTGAGCGACTCCATCAAGGCCACCTTTTTGAGCACCCTCGACCAGAGCGTCGAAGCGGATCTCTTCGTCTATCCGGGAACGTTCAACCCCCAGGCGGGCTTCTCAGCCGAGTTGGGATCCGACCTCCAGAACCTCGCCGACGAGCGACCCGACCTCGTCGAGTCAGCCATGACAATGCGTTGGACCATGGGCGGGGTGAAGATCGGGGGTGACTTCAAGGACTTGGTGGCCGCCGAGTTGGAAATTCTGACCGACCATATGAATCTCCAGGTGATCGAAGGCTCCGAGTTCAGTGCCGGGATCAACGGAGTGCTGGTCCACGTGGATCCGGCAGGCGACATGGACCTTGCAGTCGGCGATCCACTCCCCATTGATTTTCCAGGTGGTCGAACGAGCGAGTTGACCGTGGCGGCGATCTTCACGGACTCAGCCCTTCTCGGGATCTGGGTGGTCGATGTATCGGTCTTCGACACCTACCTCCCGACCGCTCCTGTCTCTTGGATTTCAGTTCTTTTCCCTGATGGCGCTGACAACATCGGCTCCCGGGCCGCTGTCGAGGTGTACACCGACTCGTACCCGCAGGTCGCCGTTGAGGACCAATCCGAATTCCGCAAGACCCAAGAGGATCAACTGGACCAGTTGCTGTCCATCATCCAGGTATTCCTCGGCCTTTCACTGCTCATAGCCGTTCTAGGCATCACGAACACCCTGGCCCTGTCGGTCTACGAACGGACCCGGGAACTCGGCCTGCTTCGAGCGGTCGGTATGACCCGGCGTCAACTCCGGCGCATGGTCCGCTGGGAAGCGGTCATCATCGCCCTGTTCGGTGGTCTCCTCGGCGTAGCCATGGGCGTGCTATTCGGCCTAGCCGCCATAGCGGCGATCCCACAGGAGTTCGTCAACATCGTGTCGATCCCCTACGGAAGCCTGCTGTTCTACCTGGTGGTATCGGGAATCTTCGGCATGGTGGCAGCCATCCTCCCGGCGCGCCGGGCCGCCAAACTCAACGTGCTCGACGCCATCTCCCACGCATAGGCACTACCCCCGCTCTGGTGACGGCCTGCGGGCCAGCACCAAGCCCCAATCAGTCACACAGGACGGGAGGGAGCGGCTCGGCGTGAACCACGGCTACCCGCTTGGTCGCCCGGGTGAGCGCCACGTACAACGCCCGCATGCCCTGGGCCTGCTCCCGCAGGATCCGACCCGGTTCAACAACAATCGCCCCGTCGACCTCCAAGCCCTTGGCCAGGCCCACAGGCACCACAGTCACCCGGGCGTCGAGCCCGCGCCGGGTAGGCCGACCAAACTCCACGCCGGCCCGCTCGAGAGTCTCTTCGATGTCTTCGGCTTGGGAATCGGCGGCAATCACCGCCAGGTTTCCGGCACCAACCGCATCCAACTCGCTCCTCACCACCTCAGCCAAGCCATCCAACTTCTCGGACTGCTCGCCGGTCATGGCGACGTATCGCGGCGGCTCCCCGTCGTCACGAACCGACCGGGGCGGAGCGAGGTTGGGAGCAGCCACGGCCAGTACCCGGGCCGCCACGTCCATCAGCGGCCCGGGGATGCGATAACCCACGGTCAAGTCGTGGCGGACCACCGGCTTCCGGTCGGGTAGGTGAGCGAGGATGCCCTCCCAGTCGTCATGGGCCCACGACCCCGTGGCCTGGGCGATATCGCCCACCACGGTCATCGACCCGTTCAACGACCGGCGATCCAACATCCGCAAATCCATCGGCGAGAGATCCTGGACCTCGTCGACGACGATGTGCCCGTAGGTCCGCACCTCGTCGAGGGCCTTGCGGCCCGGTCGGGCACCCAGAACGGCGCGTGCCTCGTCCAGCAGAGACGCGTCCGACGCCGTCCAGTACACATCGTCAGCCAAATCGCACCGGGGTCGGAATAGCGCTTCCACCTGGTCGGCGGTGAGCCTCCGATCGGCGGCCCGTATCAGGGCCCTCGACCCGAATAGGTCGTTCAGCAGTTGGGCCGGGGTGAGCACCGGCCACATCCACTCCAACGCCTCGCGTACAGCCACCTCGCCCCGGACCCGCTCGCGCACCGCCTCAGGGTCGAGGTCAACCCGACCCGAGGCGACCAACGCCTCGTAGAACTCAGCCTCCACGAACCGGCGGGCCGCGTTGTGGGTTCGGAACCGACGCCTGGCTTCAAGCACGATGCGATGAGACTCCTCGACCGAGAGAGTCAGCCACTGCAAGCCGTACCCCAGTCGCAGGTCGGTGCGGATCGCACGCTGCCGGGTTCGTACGGCCCTGGCGATGAGCCCGACCATCCGCAGATCGCCCTTGAGTCGCCCCACCTCGGCGACCTCCTTCCGGTCGTCGATGCGGACACCGCCCACCACGTCTCCCAGGGTGGCCAGCACGACCCCGGCCTCGCCCAGTGATGGCAGAACCTGTTCGATGTAGGCGAGGAACAATCGGTTGGGGCCGACGACCAGTACACCCTGACCCTCCAGCGGGAATCGGTAGGTGTAGAGCAGGTAGGCGGCCCTATGGAGTGCCACCACGGTCTTGCCTGTGCCCGGCCCGCCCTGGACAGCGTGCACACCGGACATGGGGGCACGGATGATGTCGTCCTGTTCGGACTGGATGGTGCCGATGATGTCGCCGAGTCGCCCGGTCCGGGATGTCTCGAGGGCAGCAATGAGGGCGCCCTCCCCCTTCAGCCGGGTGCCGTCGCCGTTTCGGAACCGTTCAAGGTCTCCGAACAACTCGTCCTCGAGGCCCAGCACGATGCGCCCTCGGCTCACGATGTGGCGGCGACGCTGCAGGCCCATGGGTACCGGACCGGTGGCTCGGTAGAAGGCCTCAGCCACCGGGGCCCGCCAGTCCACCACGACCGGTTCCTGCTCCTCGTCCCAGATGCCGACCCGGCCAATGTGGAACACGCCACCCCCGGCCTCGGCCTCCTGATCGATCCGACCAAAGATCAACGAGGCGTCACCTAGGTCAAGGTGGTCAAGGCGGGCCGCCACCGAGTCGATGATGGCCTCGCGCTCGAAGCGCGCCTGGTTGGTGCCACCCTGGCCGACCTCGACCATCCGCGTTAGTTGAAGGGCCCGTTCACGGGCCGCGTTCAGGCACGCATGGGCATGGTCGACGTGGGCCTGCTCGGCCTCCAACTCAGGATGTTCGTGGATGTTGTCACTCATGATGCTCCGGGCCCACCGGGGCGCCGTGCGTTGCTCGGAGACGATGGATTCACCGGTCGAAATCGACGGTTGAGGCGAATTCGGCCGAAGAACGATGCTACCGGCGACAAGGGGAGCGACCTCAACACCCCACCGGCTCGCCATGAGGTCCTCCGGAGGCGGGAAACCTCGGCCCACGTGCGACGATGGGCCCGTGATCGTGGTATCCACATGACGACCGTCGGGCTGGTTCTCGGGGCTGGGGGCCTACACGCCGCGGCCCAACACGCTGGTGTCTTGGCCGCCCTGTCAGAGGCCACAGGCTGGGATCCGCGAACTGCTGACGTGATAGTGGGTACCTCGGCCGGTGCAACCACGGCGGTCAGCCTCCGAGCTGGCGTCTCGGCCACCGACCTCCATGCGTCCTACGCCCACACCCCCCTGTCCGATGAGGGTCAGGACATCATGGACCGCGTCACCACGCCTCTCGATCTGGGCTCAGAGTCAAATGAGGAGCCCCACGATGGAGGTCGGAGCGACCCTCGCCGACCCGCCAACCCGATGCTGCTGCTGCGTGACCTTTGCTCAACAGCCAGGCCCCGACCCGTGATGGCCCTGGCCGGCCTGCTACCGGTCGGCACCCGAGACGGCTCGTCACTAGGTGCCCGCAGCACCGAGATCCATCCCGAACCATGGCCCGATGATCCGACATGGATCTGTGCCGTTGACCTTCGTTCAGGCAAGCGGGTGGTCCTGGGCCGTGACGACGTGGGCGCCACGATCGGGACGGCCGTGCAGGCCTCCACTGCCGTCCCGGGCTGGTTCCGACCGGTCGAGGTCGACGGACGGCGCCTGGTGGATGGTGGTGTGCACTCCACCACCAACGCCGACCTGGTCGCCGCCCTTGGCCTCGACATGATCGTGATCTCCTCGTCGAAGACCGTCGGCGGGACGTCCGGACCCACCGACGACCCGGGCACCCTGGCACGGGCATGGCACACCAGGACCCTCTACAGAGAGGTCCAGGCCATCCGACGCCGGGGAGCCGCAGTGCTCGTCCTGCAACCGACGGCCGGGGAACTAGCCGACCGTGCCGCTCTGGCCGACCGCGACCCGCAGGTCCACGGCCCAGGCGCGTCAGACCGCAGCGAATACGGGTTGAACGAAATCACCGAGGCGGCCCGGGTCTCGGCACTAGCCCGTCTCGCCCTACCTGAGGCCACCCGGGCCCGCCGTCTTCTGGCGGGCGCTTCGGACGCCCCCCGGTAGCGTCAGGCCGTGGTCGACTCCCCGCCCGGTTCGGGCCCGTTCCTGGCTGCCTGCCGAGCCGAACCCCATGACCACACCCCGGTCTGGTTCATGCGCCAGGCCGGACGGTCGCTACCCGAGTACCGGGCTATCCGGGGTTCAGGCAGCATCCTCGACGCCATCACCGACCCCGAACTGTCCGCCAAAATCACTCTGCAACCGGTCCGTCGGTACGGCGTGGATGCGGCCATCCTCTACTCCGACATCGTGGTCCCTGCCTACGCCGTGGGCTTCGGCGTGGACGTGAAGCCCGGTCTCGGGCCGGTTGTCGAGCGGCCATTCGGGCGGACCGCCGACCTGCAGCGCCTCCGACCGCTGGAACCCGAGATCGACACCCCGTACGTGCTCGAGACGGTCAGCCAAGTGGTCGCCGAAGCCGGCGTGCCGCTCATCGGTTTCGCCGGGGCACCGTTCACCGTGGCCTCCTACCTGATCGAGGGTGCACCGTCCCGCACATACAGCCGAACCAAGGCCCTCATGCTGGGTGACCCGGCCCTGTGGAACGACCTCATGGAACGCCTGGTCGACATGGCCATCACGTCGCTGCGATCCCAAATAGCTGCCGGGGCCTCGGCCATACAGCTCTTCGACAGCTGGGCCGGGGCCCTCAGCCCGCCGGTCTACGAGCGCTGCGTCCTGCCTCACAGCCGGCGGGTGTTCGAGGGAGTGGCCGACACCGGCGTACCGCGCATCCACTTCGGCGTGGGTACCGGAGAGATCCTCCCATTGATGGCCGAGGCGGGTGCCGATGTGGTCGGGGTTGATTGGCGGGTGCCGTTGGACGAGGTCCGGCGTCGCCTCGGACCCGACGCCATTTTGCAGGGCAACCTCGATCCAGCGGTCTGTCTCGGGCCACCAGAGGTCGTCGAAGCCGAGGTGGCCGACGTGCTGTCCCGCAACGGTGGGCATCCGGGTTACGTGTTCAACCTGGGCCACGGCGTGCTGCCCGAGATCGACCCGGCCGTCCTGGAACGGGTGGTCGCTCAGGTCCACGCCTACCCCATCGGTAGCTGACCCATGTCCCATCGGTTGCTGGTGGTCGGGGGTGGCATCACCGGGCTGACCGCCGGGTACCGTCTGACCGTCGACAACCCGGAACTGGACGTCACGGTGCTTGAGGCTTCGCCCCGAGCCGGCGGATACCTGCAGACCGGGCTCCTGGACGATCCGGTACTGGACGACCTCCCAATCGACGCCGGAGCCGACGCCTTTCTGGTACGGGTGCCGTGGGCCCGGGACCTGTGCCACGAACTGGGTCTGGCCGACGAGTTGGTGTCCCCATCCGCCCGGCAAGCCTCTCTGTGGCTGGATGGGACACTGAGACCCCTTCCGACGCCCAATGTGTTGGGAGTTCCGCTGGACCCGGCCACGGTGGCCGATGGTCTGCTCGAACCCGAGGACCTGAGGCTGGTTGCTGGTGACGGTGTGCCGGCAATGGCGCTGGATCCCGACGCCGACGCCAGTGTGGGTTCGGTGGTCCGGGCGTGCTTGGGCGACCAGGTGTTCGAGCGCCTCGTCGACCCCCTACTGGGTGGGGTCAACGCTGGACGGGCCGACGACCTGAGTTGTGAGGTCATGGCTCCCCAACTGCTGGGAGCGGCCCGGTCCCCGGACGGGATGCTGGCCAGCCTTCGGCGGGCCGTCTCCGGAACCGATCCAACCTCCCCGGTGTTCCACTCACCGCAGGACGGCATGGAGCGCCTAGTCGATGCGCTGGTTTCCATGCTCGGCGACCGGTTCCAGACCGGTGTACCGGTGACGGGGCTGAGCCGTGGCGATGGGCCCGAGGCCCGCTGGCTGGTGTCCACGCCGACGGGTACTCGGACCGCCGATTCCGTGATACTGGCCGTGCCGGCCCATGTCGCCGCTGACCTCGTATCGCCCATCGACGCCGACGCCGGGACCCTGCTGGCCGGGTGGCAACACGCCTCGGTGGCTCTGGCGACCATCGCCTACGACCGGGCCGACCTCGAAGTCGACCCCACCCAGAGCGGCTTCCTTGTAGGTCGCCGCGAAGGCCTGCTCATGACGGCCTGTTCGTTCGCCGGTTCCAAATGGGCCCATCTGGACCACCCCGAGCGCGCCATACTGCGGGTGTCCTGTGGCCGGATCGACGATACGAGGCCCAGCGAATTCTCCGATAAGACACTGATCGAATCCCTGAGGGCTGACCTGGCCACCACTCTCGGGGTCGAGGCTCCACCCACCGCGGTCCGTCTCGGCCGCTTCCCCGACTCACTGGTGCAGTTCCCGGTAGACCACTCCAACCGGATCGACCAACTGGACGCTCTACTGGCCGATTCAGCACCCGGCGTGCTGGTGGCCGGAAGCGTCCGGACGGGCGTGGGCATCCCTGCTTGCATCCAGTCGGGAACCGAGGCAGCCCGTCAGGCCTCTGAATTGGCCGCAGGACTGGCGAACTGACACCCGCCCATCTGGGAAATCCGGCAATCCGACGCTCTCACAGACTTCCCCGCGTGGTTCGATAGGGGGATGTCCCCGGAGACCACCCCCGCTCGCGACGCGGCCGACGCCCGCCATGGCAGCGGGACCCAGCACCCCGACGAGTTGGCCAACCTGGAAGAGCACACTTCGGTGCACCTCTCTGTCGAGCGCACCTTCTGCTTCGCCGACCTGAGCGGCTTCACGCGACTCACCGAAGATAAGGGGCCCCACGAGGCAGTAGAGATCCTCGAAGAGTTCCGAAGCATGTCCCGCCGGGTGGCAGCCTGGCGAGGAGTGCGGGTAGCCAAGTGGTTAGGCGACGGTGTGATGCTGGTCGGCACCGAACCCACCCCCACAATCTCCTGGGCCGGGCACCTGATCAACCATTTCGCCACCGCACGGAAGATCAAGTTGCGGGTGGGACTGGCCACCGGCGAGGCCCTGCTGTTCGAGGGCGACGACTACATCGGCAAGCCGGTGAACCTGGCGGCCAAGCTCTGCTCGGTAGCCGCCCCAGGCGAGATCCTCGCCAACTGCGAGGTGGCTGACCTGCCACCGTGGATCAGGGTCCAGTCGGTCGACAACCTTGAGATCCGGGGCGCCGGAACCTTCGAGGGCATCCAACGCCTGGCCGTGGTGGCCCATTGACGTGGTGGGTCATTGAGCATGAGCCGTTGGCCCCCAGTAGCCGGTCCGGTGGCCGCCGGGCTGCTGATCGCCGCCTCGGTCCCCCCGTGGGGCTGGTGGCCGGCCGCCTTCCTCGGACTGGCCCTGCTGGACCGCTCACTGGCCGGCCGCTCCGCTGGCTCACGCTTCTGGCGGGGACTGCTGGCCGGTACGGCATGGGCCTTTCCGTCCACCTTCTGGATGCTGGACCTGACCCCACCCGGCTGGATCATCGCCGGACTGCTTCACGCCCTGTGGATGGGCCTGGCCTCGGCGGCCGTCCCATCCGGCCGCTGGCGTCGGCTCGGGCTGGTCGGCACTGTCACCCTGGCCGAGTTGGTCCGGTGGAGCGTGCCGTTCGGGGGCGCCCCACTGGCCAGCATCGCCATCGGCCAGGCTGGCGGGCCCCTCGCCCCGGTAGTACGACTAGCCGGGCCGCTGCTGCTGGTAGCACTCACCGTGGCCATCGGCATGGGCATCTCGGCGCTGTGCTACGGACGCCGGGCCGACGGAGCTTCGGCGGCGACCGGCATCGTGGTCGCCGCCGCACTGGCTTTGGCAGCCGTACTGGCCGCCGTGGCCCCCACCGGCCAACCGGTGGGCTCACTGGACGTAGCTCTGGTACAGGGAGGCGGACCCCAGCGAACGCGGGCCACCCCCACCGGGGCTGCGCGCGTATTCGCCAACCAATTGGAGGCCAACCAACTGGTTGAGACCCCGGTCGACCTGGTCCTATGGCCTGAAAACGTGGTCAACCCGGTCCCATTGCCCGCATCAGGGTGGCGTCGCGAGGATCGGCTCTACGCCGACGAGGCTGCCGAGGCCCTCGCTGCCGAGGCAGCCCGCCTGGACGCCGTGCTTGTACCGGGTTGGTTCCACCAGGCGGCTGACGATCCGGCGACCAACCGCAACTACCAGACGGCCATCGAACCCGACGGCACGGTGACTGACCGGTACGACAAGGTACGGACGGTCCCGTTCGGCGAGTTCGTCCCGCTGCGGAGCTTGATCGAACCGTTCGCCGCCGACCTGCTGCCGTCCCGGGACCTTGAGCCAGGGACCGGCCCGGCGGTTCTGGACACCTCGGTGGGGACCATGGGGGTGACAATCTCCTGGGAGGTGTTCTTCGACCACCGGTCCCGCGATGCGGTACGCGACGGCGGTGAGGTGATCCTGAACCCAACCAACGGCGCCAGTTACTGGCTCACTCAGGTCCAGACCCAGCAGGTGGCCTCCAGCCGCCTACGGGCACTGGAAAACGGACGGTGGGTGCTCCAGGCCGCGCCCACCGGGTTCAGCGCTGTGGTGGATCCACAGGGCCGAGTGCTGCAGCGCACGGCGGTCAGTGAACAGGCGGTGATCCACCACCGGATCGAACGCCGGACCGGCCTGACGTGGGCTACCAGGGCCGGGGCGTGGCCGATGGCCATCCTGGCTCTGGTGCTTTGGGCAGGCAGCCTAATCAGCAGCCGATTCTCGATAGATCTTGCCTCAGCCAGCCGATCTAGCGACTGACGCCCAGACCCTGTGCGGTGCAATCAGATAGTCGGCCGGGAACTGCTCGGCCAGTACCTCTCGGAGTTGGGCATCGAAGGCGGCAGCAGCTTCGGCGCTGAGATCCAATATTGCCGCGCTGGCTCCAATACGGCGATGCCAAGAATCCACTGCGTACGGGACGTCCACGTCGAAAGTGAAGGTCTCGATCACCTCAAGGCCAGCACCTCCTAGTTGGCGTATGACCGACGGACCTGGGTCTCTGATGCCTCCCAACTGCCACGATGGGTTGTGGATCTCGATAAGTGCCTCTGTAACCCCTGAGACTGTGCCAGGTA
>JASLKB010000028.1 GCA_030747775.1 Acidimicrobiales bacterium
AGCAGCGACATCCAGGTGTTGACCCGGACACCGGCCACCAGTGACGCAGCATCGACGCGCAGCGCCTCGACCCAGAAGCGTCCCAATCCGTAGCCGGCCACCCACAGGGCAACCAGATACCCCGGTCGGAGCACCCCCCGCCGCTCGATTCGCACCAGGAACAAGGCGAGGCCTGCGTTCCAGAGCCCTTCGTAGAGGAACGTCGGGTGGAAGCTCGAGGAGGTGGCGTACTCCGCCGGCCGGTGGGCGGCATCGATCTCCAACGCCCACGGGAGGTCGCTGGGTCGCCCGAAGACCTCCTGGTTGAACCAGTTTCCCCACCGACCTATGGCCTGAGCCACAGGGATGGTGGGAACCATCACGTCCAAGGCGGTGGCCACGGTCAAGCCTCGACGACGGGCCACCAGCGCCCCGACCAGCACGCCGGCCATGAGGCCACCGGGAATCCCAAGGCCACCCTGCCAGATGGCCGGTACGTCCCCCCACCGGCCGCGGAACGACTGCCAGTCGGTGGCTACGTGATAGAGCCGAGAACCGACGAGACCTGCTGGGATGGCCCACATCGAGATCGAAGCGATGAGCTCGGCGTCGCCCCCACGCGCCGCGTAGCGACGCTGGCTCCAGAGCACGGCCACGTACGCACCGAGGGCGATCATCAGCCCGTAGGCCCGCAGTTCTAGGGGCCCGATGGACAGGGCGCTGGCTGACGGGCTTGGAATAGAGGCCAGCACGGGGACCGAAAACGTGGTCGTCGGTCAGGCCGAAAAGGCGTCGGCTGGGACCTCGAAGAGGTCCCGTTTGCCGGCCGTCACCGCACCCAACTGGGCGCGAACGGTCGGCAGGAGTTGTTCTGCGTAGAAGCGAGCGGCTACCACCTTGGTGGCCAGGTGGGTGGCGTCGCCCTCGCCAGCGTCAATTCGACGCTGAGCGCCAAGGGCCAGACGGGCCAGCAGCCAACCACCGACCAACTGGCCGAACATCCGGAGGTATGGGGTAGCCCCAGCCATGGCGTCGTTCGGGTCAACGAGGCCGTTGGCCATCAACCAGCCAGTGGCCTCGTCCATGGCGGCCCGGGCATCTGCCAGACCATCCCGGATGGAGGCGAAGTTGTCGCCTGCTGAGGCCAGATCGTTATCGATCGCCGCGATCTCGGCCAGCAGGTCGACCATGACGGCGCCACCATTCATGGCCAGTTTGCGGCCCACCAGGTCCATGGCCTGGATCCCATTGGTGCCCTCGTAGATGGGCGAGATCCTCGAGTCACGCCAGTGCTGAGCCGCTCCCGTCTCCTCGATGTAGCCGTAGCCCCCGTGAACCTGAATGCCCAGCGATGACATCTCCACACCAACGTCGGTGCACCACGCCTTGGAGATCGGGGTTAGCAGTTCAGCGCGGTCCGACGCCGCCTGACGCACGTCGGCGTCAGAGTGACGGGTGGCCACGTCGAGTAGGGCGGCATTGAGGTACAGCAGGCACCGCATGGCGTCCGTGTAGGCCCGCATGGTGAGCAGCATCCGCCGGACGTCCGCGTGATCGACGATGGCGGACTGCTCGCCGGCCGGTGCCCCTATGGCCCGTCCCTGCCGACGCTCGATGGCGTAGTCGGCAGCCTGCTGGAGGGCACGTTCGGTGACAGCCAGACCCTCAACGCCCACGCCCAGCCGGGCGTTGTTCATCATCTTGAACATGTAACGCATGCCCTGATGCTCCTCGCCGACGAGGAAACCGGTGGCTCCTACGCCCGCGTCGCCGTAGGAAAGCACACAGGTCGGGCTGGCGTGAAGGCCGAGCTTGTGCTCGACCGATAGGCACCGATAGTCGTTGCGGGCACCGAGGCTGCCATCGTCATCCACCAGGTACTTGGGCACCACGAACAACGAGATGCCCTTGGTGCCCGGCGGGCTGTCGGGTGTGCGGGCGAGCACCAACTGGATGATGTTCTCAGTGAGCTCATGTTCCCCGAAGGTAATGAAGATCTTCGTTCCGAAGATCCGGTAGGACCCGTCGTCCTGTGGAACGGCCCTGGTGGTTAACGCCCCGACGTCGGAACCGGCCTGGGGCTCAGTCAGGTTCATGGTTCCCGACCACTGGCCGGAGACCATCCTGGGAAGATAGGTCTCCTTCAGGTCCTCACCAGCGAAGGTGTGCAAGGCATCCAGTGCGCCGACGGTCAGCATGGGGCCCATGGACCAGGCCCGCGAAGCCGTAGCGATCATCTCGGTCATCACGGTTTGCACGGCTCCCGGGAAACCCCCACCGCCGTAGTCCGGATCCTGAGAGACGGCGCCCCAGCCAGCCTCGACGAACTTGTCCCACGCCGCACCGAAAGGCTCGGGGGTAGTAACCACCCCGTCGGTGACGGTACAGCCCTCCTCATCGCCGATGCGGTTGACAGGGGCCACGACCTCGGCCACAAACCTTCCCAGTTCGTCAAGAACGCTGTCGACAGTCTCCGGATCGACATGCTCGTAGCCTGGAAGGTCGCAGATGGCCGAGATGTCACTGATCTCATCGAGGACGAGGCGGATGTCTTCCAGGGGCGGTCGGTAGTCGCTCATGTCCGCGAACCTACCCCTCGGTTACTTGACTGACCCCGCCGGGCCGGTCGGACCCCTATGTCGGTTCATGGCTACGGTCCGGTCTATGAGCGACGCCCCAACCGCCATTGCCAACCTGCTCTACCGATACGCCGAACTGATGGACGCCGGCAACCTCGATGAGTGCGCCGACTTGTTCGCCGATGCACAGGTGGTGCTCGGCGACCAAGCCGACGGCGAGCCTCCGGTGGTGGACCGAGACGGCCTAGCCGCCGTGTGGCGTTCAATGGTGTGCCTACACGAGGACGGGACTCCGAGGACCCGACACTTGGTGGCCAATCCGATCATCGAGGTAGCCGACGACGGGACCACGGCGACCTGTCGGAGCACCTACACGGTGTTCCAGCAGGTTGGCGCCGGGCCGCTCCAGCCCATCATCACCGGGCGCTACCACGACCGATTCAAGTCAGTGGACGGTACGTGGCGGTACTCCGAACGTGTCTACCTGATGGATCTGACCGGGGACCTATCAAGCCACCTCATGGGCAGCCTCCCGGGCGACGTCGGAGACTGACCCAACCGCTCCGGTCGCCGATCGGTCACCTGATTCGCCGGCCATCCAATGGCGCCGGCACCGAAGTTCGTAGGCGACGACGTGATCGTCGGGGTCGTCGACCACGAACAACTCGCCGTCGTAGACCTGCACACCGTCGACCAGTCGAGCATTGTGGGTAGCTCTCTCACCGCACCAACAGCGAGCCTCGACCTGAACCTCGACCCGTTCGTCGGCCACCTCGAGGAGACGTTGGGTGCCGGCGAATAACTCTCCCTGAAAGCTGGTGAGCAGCCCGAAGGCGAACACGTCGGCGCCGAGGTCGTCGACGATCCGGGCCAACTGGTCGATCTGGGCTGGCAGGTAGAACTGCGCCTCGTCGCACACCAGATAGTCGATCCGCCCCCGGCGGGAGGCGACGGCCAACGCCATCTCGAAGAGGTCGAGCCGTGGACCAACCTCTACGGCGTCGGCCGACACCCCGAGGGCGCTAGAAACCCGACCGTCGGCCCGATCCAACTGACTGCAGAGGATGCCCTGAAGTCCCCTCTTATGCAGGTTGTGGTGGATCTGGAGGGCCAGCGTGCTCTTGCCGGAGCCCATCGTGCCAAAGGAAAAACGGAGGGTTGCCATCAGCGGCCACCTTCGGAGGCAAATCGTCCCACGAGATGCTCCGTCACGAGCACCCGCTGGTCGCACCACAGTCGGTGCACACGTAGCACGATCCCGCCCGCTGCATCGCCACACCGCATTGCATGCAAAGCGGAGCATCCGCTGCCGGCCGGATAGACGGCACGTTGGCCATGGACAACTGGGCTGCGAACTGCGAAGCCGACGGCACGGTAGGTGGATCGGCCGGTACATCATTTCCCTGGCGGGTCTCGGTCGCTGATTCTTCCACCCCGGGGAGGGTGGGCTGAGTGCGTTCACTGGTCGTGAGGATGTTCAGTTCCGCCCGTTCCTCGATGCTGAGGTACTCCACGGCCAGGCGGCGGAACAGGTAGTCGATGAGGCTGGTGGCGATCCTGAGGTCCGGGTCGTCGGTCATGCCGGCGGGTTCGAAGCGCATCCCGGTGAAAGCGTCCACGAAGGCACGTAGCGGTACCCCGTACTGCAGCCCGTGGCTGAGCGAGATAGCGAACGCGTCCATGATCCCGGCCATCGTCGAGCCCTGCTTTGAGACCCTGACGAAGACCTCTCCTGGTCGGCCGTCCTCGTACTCCCCCACCGTTACGAAGCCCTTGCAGTCGGCCACCCGGAACTCGAAGGTGCGTGACATGCGGCTCCGGGGTAGGCGTCGGCGCACCGGCTCAGCCAGGCCCATGGCCAGGTCAGCTACTAGTTCGGCCGGGCCACCTCCCGACTCGGACGAGGCGTCGCCAACGGTCAGTGGCTGGGCCACCTTGCAATTGTCGCGGTAGATGGCCACCGCCTTGAGACCGAGATGCCATGCCTGGAGGTAGAGCTCCTCGACGTCGTCGATGGAGACCTCCTCGGGCATGTTGCAGGTCTTGGAAATGGCGCCTGACAGGAACGGTTGGACGGCTCCCATCATCCTGATGTGACCCATATGGTGGATTGGGTTGTCTCCCATCGACGTGGCGAACACGGCCACGTGCTCAGCCCGTAGGTCGGGGCAACCGAGCACCGTCTGGTGTTTGTCGATCCAGGCCAACACGGCACTTGCGGTCTCGTCTTCATAGCCAAGACGGGCCAACGCCCGGGGCACGGTCCGGTTGACGATCGACATCGTGCCACCGCCCACGAGACGCTTGTTCTTGACAAGGCTCAGGTCCGGCTCAACCCCCGTGGTGTCACAATCCATTAGCAGACCGATGGTGCCGGTGGGGGCCAGGACCGTGGCCTGGCTGTTTCGCACGCCGACCCGCTGGGCCAGGGCGCAGGCCTCGAACCATGCGGTCCGGCCCGCGTCGACCAGTGCCGGGGTCGCCGCTGAGTCAAGTAGTTCGGCGGCCTCGCGGTGCATCTCCAACACCCCGAGCATCGGCTCACGATTGTGCTCGTAGCCCTCAAAGGCTCCCATCCGGTCGGCGATCCTGGCCGAGGTCCGGTAGGCGTGTCCGGTCATCAGCGAAGTTAGGGCTGCAGCGACTGATCGACCCTCGTCACTGTCGTACGGCAACCCGAGGGCCATGAGTAAGGCTCCGAGGTTGGCATAGCCCAAGCCGAGCTGGCGGAAGGCCCGGGTGGTCTCCCCGATGGCCTCAGTTGGGTAGTCGGCGTTGCCGACCAGAATCTCCTGAGCGGTGAACACCACCTCGACGGCGTGGCTGAAGCCCTCCACGTCGAATCCGCCGATGGCCTCGGTGGCATCGTCGGAGGCGCCGAGGAAGGCAAGCAGGTTGAGGCTGGCGAGATTGCACGCCGAGTCATCGAGATGGACATACTCCGAACACGGATTGCTGGCGGTGATCCGGCCAGTGTTGGAGGCCGTGTGCCAACGGTTGATTGTGGTGTCGAACTGGATACCGGGGTCGGCACATTCCCATGCCGCCTCGGACATCTGGCGGAACAGGTCACGCGCGCGGACGGTCTCAATCACCGAACCATCGGTCACGGCACGTAGGTCCCAGTCCCCGTCGGCCTCCACTGCAGCCATGAACTCGTCGGTCACGCGGACCGAGTTGTTGGCGTTCTGGTACATGATCGAATGGCTGTCGACGCCATCAAAGCCGACGTCGAAACCAGCCTGCTCGAGGGTCCGGACCTTTCGCTCCTCGCGGGCCTTGCACCATACGAACTCCTTAACGTCGGGATGGGCGACGTCCAGGACGACCATCTTGGCAGCACGTCGGGTGGTGCCCCCACTCTTGATGGTGCCCGCCGATGCATCGGCTCCCCGCATGAAACTCACCGGACCGCTGGCCTGACCGCCACCACGCAGGGCCTCCTTGGATGAGCGGATGGTGCTCAGGTTCACCCCGGACCCGGACCCGCCCTTGAAGATCATGCCCTCCTCTACGTACCAGTTGAGGATGGATGACATCTGGTCGTCGACCGAGAGGATGAAGCAGGCTGACGCCTGCTGGGGGACACCAGGGACCCCGATGTTGAACCAGACAGGTGAGTTGAAGGCGGCCCGCTGGGTGATGACGAGATAACGCAATTCATCAGCAAAAGTCGCGGCCTCGGCGGCATCAACGAAGTACCCGTCGCGAAGACCCCAGTCGGCGATTGTGCCGGTCACGCGATCGGCCACCTGGCGTAGGGAGGACTCACGGTCCGGAGCACCAGTGGCGCCTCGGAAGTACTTCTGGGCAAGGATGTTGGTGGCATTCACCGACCAATCAACCGGCACCTCGACGTCATCCTGTTCGAAAGCAACCGAACCATCGCGGTGGTCGACGAGACGAGCGGTCCGGACCTCCCAATCGATCTCGTCGTAGGGATCGGTCCCGGCGGTGGTGAAATGTCGACGGATCCCCAGAATCCCCCGCTCCGGCGCCATCGACATCGTTTACCACCCTCGTCCGTTCGGCCTCTCGAGCTCTGAGCTCGGAGTGCGGCGCCCCGGACGCAATGCCGAGGTCCCCGCCTGTATGTCAACTGTACGAACGACCGGTGACAGACGCCCGTTAACCACCGGTTCCCGCCCAGCAGGTCCTATGTGGTGGATAGTGGCCAGTGGCGGAGGCCCAGGTCGAGGACAGGCCACAGACGCTCCCGGGGGAGGTCGTCCGGTCTGTCCCAACGCCGAATCGGACGAGCCGGTACGACGGGTTCCTGCCGGGCCAATCGCCACCGGCCACAGAGGGCAACCTACGGATGCTCCCCTGTGGACAGATAGAGGGAGGAGTTGGGGATTTAGCGGTGGATGAACGCGGGCTTCTCCACAGAACACCCAGCGGCCGGCGTCGTCCGACCGAGGGCTACGGTCGTCGCGTGCGACGTATCCACCCTGAGCCGACCGGTGACATCGACCCCGCCGAAGTCGTCCTCGACGACGACCGGCAGGCACCCCCGGGCCGCCCATGGGTCCTGATGAACATGGTGGCCTCGGTGGACGGTGCCACCACGGTGGGCGGTCGGTCGGAGAAGCTCAGCGGGCCTGCAGACCGACGCGTGTTCAGGGCCCTACGGGGATCTGTCGACATGATCCTTGTTGGAGCGGGGACCGTCCGAGCCGAGGACTACCGGCCACCCCGAACGCCCGAGGACACCATCGCCACCAAGCGGAGTATCGATGGTCAAGACGCACGACCACGCCTCGTGGTGGTGTCGGCCAGCCTGGACCTCGACCCGGAGGCACCCCTGTTCGCCGACCGGGAGTCAACGGACCCGCCGCCCATCGTTGCCACTGTGACCACAGCCCCCGCCGAGCGGCGAGCCCGGCTCGAACCCGTCGCTGAGGTAGTGGCCTGTGGCGAGACCTGCGTGGATCTGACCGGGCTACTGGCCGTTCTAGACGACATTGGGGCCCGTACCGTGCTCTGTGAAGGCGGTCCTGACCTCAACCACCAACTGGTCGCCGCCGGCCTCGTCGACGAACTATGTATAACCGTGTCTCCCGGACTAACCGGGGGCGGCGGCGGTGACTACGGCAGCCTCCTGGCCGGTCCACCGCTCTCGGCGACCACCCGGCTTTCACTCGACCGCGTCCTGACCGAGGACGGGTTCCTCTTCTGCCGGTACCTGGTCTCCTGACCAGGATCCCCAGCCGCACGTCTAGCCGACTGGCAGAACGATCCGCTGACCAGGCTGCAAGATCGGACCACCTGCAAGCTCGGCCAACCGATCCACCGTGGACCGCACATCACGGCCCTCCGGGTTTATCGAACCGGCTATTGACCAGAGGGTGTCCCCCGGCTGAACGACGTAGATCACCGGCTCGCCTACCGCGGCCACGACGGGTGCACCGGTCGTCCCGGTAACACGGCCGATCATCTCGCCACCTAGTAGTGACAGGGCTGACACGAGCAGACCCAGTGCCACCGAGACCAGGAACCGGCGGCGCCGGTAGACCGAAGGCGACAACTTCGCGGGGGGCCCGACCCCGATCGACCCTGTCTGACGGCGAATGGCACCCACCACGGACGGTTCGGCGGCCAACACGTCGGTCACCAGCCGATGCACGCTAGCCAGCCGCTCTGTCGGTGCGGGCTCTGTGGGTGGCACAACCCGAAGGATGGTCGGACCGTCAACATCTGGATATTCCAGAAAGTCGAAGGGGAGTTGGGAAGCAGTGGCGGAATTCATGGGGTTAATCCTGTCGATGGGGTGTGACAACGCTCCCTAGAGGGGTACTTGACACGGAACACCAGTTCGGCGAACATGTTTTCGACGTACAAGTGTTCGTTAGTAAGTCTTATTGTATCGAACACTTGTTCGATGTCAAGTGATACCCAATAAGGTCACCAGACAACCCAGTTCCAGACACCCACCTCCAAAGGTAGGAGACCTCCGACATGAGCAACACGGGACTTACCGGCCGCCAGCAACAGATCCTTGATTTCATCGACAGTCAGATCAGTGACCGTGGCTACCCACCTTCGGTGAGGGAGATCGGTGACGCGGTGGGACTTACCTCGCCGTCGACCGTCCACTCCCACCTGGCGACGCTCCAGGATCGGGGATTCATCCGCAGGGACCCCAGCAAACCCCGAGCCATCGAGGTCTGCCTCGACCCGACCAGCGGCGCAGCGGTCGAACGTGGAGCGGTGCGACACGTCCCCCTCGTGGGTGACGTCGCTGCCGGCACCGATGTGATCGCCGCTGAGAACGTGGAGGAATCTCTCCCCCTTCCAGCCGAGTTCACCGGCGACGGCGAGCTGTTCATGCTCCGGGTGAGGGGTGACTCGATGGTGGACGCGGGAATCCTCGACGGTGACCATGTCGTGGCTCGGGTTCAACAGACTGCTGATGCTGGCGACCTCGTAGTCGCCGGCTTCGACGACGAGGAGGGCACCGTGAAGCACTTCCAGCGCGATGGCTCCACCATCGTGCTGGTCCCCTCCAATCCGGACCATTCCGAGATCCGACGCTCGGCCGACGAGGTAACTATCTACGGGAAGGTCGTCACCGTCCTACGGAAGATCTGACCTACCGGGAACTCCCGGGCAGAGGTTCAGACGCCCTCAGTCAGCAGGCGGTAAAGCACCGCGTGGCACGACTCCACCGATGACCGCTCCACCCGCTCATCGGCTGAGTGGGCCAGCGTCGGCTCACCCGGCCCCAGGTTCACCGCAGGCACACCATGCTCGGAGAAGAACGCCACGTCGGTCCAGCCCAGTTTGGCCCGGACCTCCAACCCCCCATCGGCCGCCAGGCGTTGCAACAGCGGGTGCGACATCCCCGGAGCGGCCGCCGGCGAATGGTCGACGAGCACCACTTCGTCACCATCGTCCAGGTGCTGTGCCAGCACGGTACGTACATGAGCCTCAGCCTCGCCACCAGTGCGGTCCGGTGCGTAACGGTGGTTGATCCGGACCATGGCCGAATCGGGTACAACGTTGCCGGCCATACCGCCCTCCACATGGACGGCCTGGAGGGCCTCGCGATACCGGCAACCCTCAACCACGGGTTCCCGATACTCGTATTCGTCCAACGCCCCGAGCAGTGCCCCTAGTCGATGGATGGCATTACGACCCATCCACGGTCGGGCGGTGTGGGCACGAATCCCGGCCAGGGTGACCTCGAAGCGCATGGTGCCCTGGCATCCCGCCTCGATCGTCCCACCAGTGGGCTCACCAAGAATGGCCACTTCCCCAACCAGCAGTTCGGGCGCCTCGGCAAAGACCTCCCGGAGGCCGTTGTGAATGGTGGCCACCTCCTCCCGGGCGTAGAACACCCAGGTAACGTCGACGACCGGCTCCACCACGGTGCGGGCCAACTCCAGCATCACGGCCAGGCCACCCTTCATGTCAGCGGCACCGAGGCCCCACAGGGTGTCCCCCTCGATACGGGAACCGGAGATATCACCGGGCACCGTGTCCGTGTGGCCACCCAGCACTAGGCGGTGCTCCCGGCCCAGGTCGGTCCGGGCAACCAGGTTGTCACCGATCCGTTCCACTGTCAGGCCCGCTACAGCCCGCAACTCTGCCTCCAAGTGGGCTACGAGTTCGGCCTCGCCGAAGCTGACCGACGGAATGTCGACCAACTCCGCTGTGAGTGCCAGGAGGTCGGTCACGACATCGAGGCTCAGGTGGTGACGCCGTGGGTGCGCAGGACGTCGTTCAGTGCCGACTTATCGTGCCGCTCCCCCGGATCCAGATACTTGAGGACAAGCACGCACGGAAGGCCGAACTCTCCACCCGGGAAGGCTCTAGACCTTGTCGCCTGGACGGCCACGCACCAGTCGGGGACAACACCCCGACCCAACTCGTCACCTGTGGACGCATCGATCACGGGGATCGACCCGGTCAATACGGCGCCAGCGCCCAGCACGACACCGTCGCCAACCCGGGCACCCTCGGCCACGATGCAACGGCTCCCTATCAGAGAATCGTCGCCGATCACCACCGGCACGGCGTTCGGTGGCTCCAGCACACCACCGATACCGACCCCACCAGACAGGTGGACGTTGCGGCCGATCTGCGCGCACGAGCCGACGGTGGCCCAAGTGTCAACCATCGTGTTGTCGCCCACGTAGGCACCGATGTTGGTGTAACTGGGCATCATCACTACACCGGGACCCTGATAGCTCCCCCACCGGGCCTGAGCACCAGGAACGACGCGGACCTGACGGTCTATCCAGTCAGTCTTGAGCGGGATCTTGTCTGCGAACTCGAATGGTCCCATCTCGATGGTCTCCATCTGGGACACCTGGAACAGCAGGAGGATGGCCAACTTCAACCACTCATTGACGACGACGCCGGAGCCGTCAGGCTCGGCTACTCGGGCCGCTCCGGTGTCGAGCAGGTTGATGGCTGCATGGATGGTGGCTACGGCCTCGGAGTCACCGGCCGTGAGACCCTCACGGCCCTCCCAGAGCTCCTCGACCTGGGCCCTGAGAACGTCCTGCGGAGAATCGATGGTCATGGACCGAGGCTACCGGTGGTCCATCACCGAGCCCGAACCAGTTGAGGTCGGTCCCGGCGTGGAGTCAGGACAGGCCGGCCCGGGCCCGGACGACGGCCAGCTGATCGTCGGGCACCACCGCGGCAATCCGGACGTGACCGGCACCAGCCAAACCGAAGGTCGTCCCAGGGCTGGTGAGAACACCCAGGTGCGAGGCCAGGCGCCGCACGAGCGCCATCTCGTCGTCGTCCGGGGCTACCACCCATAGGTAGAAGCCTCCCTCGGGCATGGTGGCCTCCAAACCCAGCGCGGCCAGCACCTCGATCAGCGTCCGGAGGCGACGCCGGTAGCGGTCTGCCTGCAGGTCGACATGAGCCTGGTCACGCAGCGCTGCTGCTCCGGCTGCCTGAGCAGGCCCTGGGATAAGGAACCCCTGGTGACGCCGGGTCTCTCGGAGGTACCAGGTTAGGTCGGTGTCACCGGCGTAGAAGCCGACCCGAAGCCCGGCCAAGTTGGAGCGCTTGGAAAGCGAATGAACGGCAAGCACGCCCTCGGTCCCATGCTGAAGCACCGACCTCGACGGTCCATCCCAGGTGAATTCCACGTAGCACTCGTCGGAAACCACCGGTACACCCCGGGCCCGACCCCAGTCGGCCGCCGCTCCCAGGTCGTCGAGGGCGCCAGCCGGATTGCCCGGTGTATTCACCCACAGGCATAGGGCCCGCTCCGCGTCGGCTTCGGCGATGGCTGAGAGGTCGATCCGCCAGTCGGCGGTCAGCGGCACCGGGACGGCACGACACCCGGCCAGGACGGCCCCCATCTCGTAGGAGGGATAGGACACCGCCGGGTAGAGGACGGTATCTCGCTCGTGGTTCCGCAGCCGCAGCAGGTGGGGAAGGCCGGTGACAAGCTCCTTGGTACCGACGCAAGCCCCAATCTGAGTTTGCTCCAGGTCAACACCGAGGCGCCGATAGCACCAACCAGCTACGGCGTCGAGCAGGTCGGGTGTTCCTACTGATGGTGGATAGGGCCGGGCCGGGTCCGGCTCGGCTAGGGCGGCGGCCACCACGTCGGGCACCGGATCGCACGGCACGCCACGGGATAGGTCAACCGCTCCCCCGTCGACGGCAGATGCCGTCTCGATGACATCTGCGGGGACGTCGAACGGGTAGGGCGGCGGAACGAAGCTCTTGGGCTCCGAGAGCGGATTCACGCGGTCACCCTCCCACCTCGGCCTCGGGGGGCGGTTGATCGATACGGAAGTCTGCGAGGCGTCCGGCCGACCCCTCGTCCACCCGGACGAGAATGCGCCACCCGCCCTCGGACTCTGTGGACTCCATTACCTCTCCCTCCCGATGGGCCATGGCCAGTACGTCGCCCCGGTCATACGGCACGGCCAATTCGGCCACGATGGTCTGGCGACGGAGTCGCCGGGCCACCACGGCCAGGAGGTCGTCGATCCCCTCACCGGTGGTCGACGACACGGCCACTGAGCCGGGGTCGCGCTCAACGAGCCGGTAGGCAGCAGCCGGATCGATATCGGCCTTGTTGAACACGTACAGCTCGGGCACCTCACCCGCCCCGATCTCCTCGAGAACCGTGCGCACAGCGGCGATGCTGCCTTCGGGATCGGGGTCGGACGCGTCGACCACATGGACCAACAGGTCGGCATCGACCACGACGTCCAGCGTCGACTTAAACGCCTCGACAAGTTGATGGGGCAATTTGCGAATGAAGCCCACGGTGTCGCTCACGTATACCGCCTCGCCTCCGGGTAGTTGCAGTCGGCGGGTGGTGGCGTCCAGAGTGGCGAAGAGGCGGTCCTGGACGAGGACCCCAGCGTCAGTCAGACGGTTTAATAGCGTTGACTTGCCGGCGTTGGTGTAGCCCACGATGGCCACCGCCCGGTTGCTGGTGCGGCGGCGGGCCTTGGACTGGGTGGACCGGTTCTTGCGGATACGCCGGAGATCGGACTCCAGCCGGGCAACTCGTCGCATGAGCCGTCGCCGGTCGACCTCCAACTGGGTCTCACCGGGCCCCCGAGTGCCAATGCCGCCACCCTGCTGGCTAAAGGTCTTCCCCGATCGACGGAGACGGGGTAGTCGGTAACGGAGTTGAGCCAGCTCGACCTGAGCTCGCCCCTCGGGGCTACTGGCGTTCTGGGCGAAGATGTCGAGGATCACCGCCGTACGGTCCAGCGCCGATCGTTTCAGGCTGTCCTCGAGATTCCCCTGCTGAGCCGGTGTCAGCTCGTTATCGAACACCACGGTGTCGGCGTCCAATGACTCGGAGACCATCCGCAGTTCTTCGACCTTGCCCTGGCCCACGTAGGTGGCCCGATCCGGGGTTTCTCGCTGCTGGAGCACCCGAGCCACAGGGTCGGCGCCCGCTGTGTCCACTAGACGTGCCAACTCATCCATGGAGGCGTCAGTGGCTTCAGCGTCGGCCCGCCCGAGGGCGACGCCAGCAAGCACGATGCGTTCACGGAATGTGCGATCGATGAGCCCTGTGGCCTCGCCTCCGAACTCGCCGAAGCCACCGCGGTGGGACTCCTCCGGATCCTCCCCTGTATCGCTGTCAGCCAGCAGGCTGGCATCTTGAGGGTGGTCCCATAGGTCGTCATCCACGGGATTTCCTGTCGGATCACTCACCGATGGTCACCTCGTGGTCAGCAAGCCAGGTTGCCGGGCCGGTGAGTCGGAGCGGTTCACCTACGGCCACGGTGGCTACACCGCCCGGCATGACCACGTCGACCAGAGCGTCGACCAGACCCCAGCCATGAGCGATATGGGCCGCAGCACAGGCCCCGGAACCACAGGCCTCGGTGAGCCCGGCGCCCCGCTCCCACGGCCGGAGACGGACGGTCACCCGATCTTCTACGGCCACCAGGTGGACGTTGCACCCCACCGGGGCGAAGTGTGCCTCGATGGTCGGACCAACGACAGCCAGATCAATAGCTCCGGGGTCGTCGACCCTCAGGACCAGATGGGGATTACCAAGGTCGGAACTTTCGACATCGAGTACCTCGACGCCCACCAGCCCGAGATCCAGACCCTCGAAGGACGGGCCGGAGTTGACCACGCCCATCTCTACGGTGGCCCACACCTCGACATCGGCCGGACCCCCGTGGACAAGGATATGACGGGGACCTGCCGCGGTATCGACCACCACATCGAGGTCCGTCACGTCGTCCCGGCGGGCCAGCGCCTGACCGAAGCAGCGAAGACCGTTACCGCTCACCTCGGCTCGACTGCCATCACTGTTGAATAGTGTGAACAAGGGTCGTCCGGTGGAGTCGGTGGTCCCGAAGACCAGGCCGTCGGCTCCGATACCAGTGGCTCTGTCGCAGAGATGGCGCGCTAGGTCAGCACCGTCGCCGGGAACTCGATCGACGAAGCCAATGAGGAAGTCGTTGCCAAGACCGTGGTGGTGGGTCAGGTGCACGGAGACAGTCTCGCCCACCAGGAGGTACCGACCACGCCCAGTTCACTCACGTGCGTGGCCCCGTAGCGTCAAACCGCTCTAGCACCTGATCAAGAACGACCAAAGGATCGTCGGCCACGTCGAGCCATTCGATTCTGGGATCCCGACGGAACCACCGCTCCTGTCGACGGGCGAACTGCCGAGTTGCCGAGATAGCTTCCCCGATCGCCCCGTCCAGCGTGCACTCGCCCCTCAGGTGGGACAAGAGTTCCCGATAGCCCAATGCCTGAGCGGCCGACCGAGACGGTCCTCCGGGTAGGTCAACCAGGCGACGAACCTCGTCGAGGAACCCATCGTCGAGTTGGCGTCGGTATCGCTCTGCGATCCGACGATCTAGGACTTCCCGGTCCACCCGCAGCCCGATCTGCGTGAACGGAGACGGTGGGTAGGCCTCAAGGCCGGGCCCAAACGACGAAAAGGGCCGACCGGAGCCAATCGAGACCTCCAATGCCCGAATCACCCGGCGGCGGTTGGTGGGTTCCATGCGGACGGCGGCTACCGGGTCCAGCTCGGAGAGCCGGTCGTGGAGAACTACGGTGTCGGGCTCGACTTCCAGAGATGCCCGAACCTCCTCCCACTGGCCCGGGATCTCCAGGTCATCCACTACGGCCCGGACGTGCAGCCCGGTCCCTCCCACCAGTACGGCCCGACACGACCGAACGGCGAGGTCATCCAGAGTGTTACGAGCTGCCTTCTGGAACATGGAAACCGAGAATTCCTCGGAGGGATCTACGAGGTCGAGAAGGTGGGTACGCACCTCCGCCCGTTCGGCCGCGGTCGGAGATGCCGTGCCGATGTCCATGCCCCGGTAGATGGCCATGGAGTCCATGGAGACCAGTTCGGTGCCCGGACGAAGGCGGGCCACTTCCAGCGACAGGGCCGACTTTCCCGAGGCCGTGGCCCCCACCACGACAAGGTGCCCGTTGGGCTCCAAGGGTCAGGCCGAGGCGACGGGGATCCGCCGACGATGGCGGGGTGCCGCTGTCACTTCGACGAGGTCGCCGCGCAGATAGTGCGTGGCAGCGTCGGTGATCTGGACACGCGCATACGCGCCGGCGCGCAGGCCCTCACCAGCCGCTACGTGAACCAGTTTGTTCTGGCGGGTCCGGCCGGTCACCTGATCAGCCTCTCGCTTGGCCGGACCCTCGATCACTACCTCCTCGATGCGACCGATCCGAGCACGATGGGTGATGGTGCCCGACCGTTTCAGGACCCGCTGGAGTCGCTCGAACCGGTCCACACAGACGTCATGGTCCACGAAATCACGGTGCATGGACGCCGCTTCGGTACCCCCGCGAGGTGAGAACACGAAGCAATAGGCGGAGTCGTAGCCGGCCTCAGCCACCACTTCTAGGGTGCGCTCGAAGTCGTCATCAGTCTCTCCGGGAAAACCCACAATGATGTCGGTGGTGACAGCCATGTCATCGATGCCCGCCCGGGCTGCTGCCAACCGCTCCAGATACCGCTCAGCGGTATAACCCCGGTGCATGGCCGACAGGATCCGGTCGCTGCCCGACTGGAGCGGAAGGTGTAAGTGCTCGCAGACCTCGGGAGTGACGGCCATGGCTTCAATAGTTTCAGGGCGGAGATCCTTGGGGTGCGGACTGGTGAAGCGGACCCGGCGGATCCCATCCACGGCACCGATGGCAGTTAGTAGATCGGCGAACAGGGGCCGAGGTCGCCGAGTCGGATCCGATGCCCAAACCTCTCCAGCCTCGAAGGTATCTGCCGGACCGGCATCAAGGGAGCGAAGGCGCAGCGTCAAATCACGTCCATAGGAATTGACGTTCTGGCCGAGCAAGGTGACCTCGGTGACACCGTCGGCGGCCAGCGACTCGACCTCGGCCACCTTCTCCCCGAACGGTCGGCTGATCTCGGGGCCCCGCACTGACGGCACGATGCAGAAGGCACAACTGTTATCGCAGCCGATCTGGATGGTCACCCAGGCCTTGTGGTCGGCGTCTCTCTGGGTAGGCAACACCGATGGGAAGGCCTCAGCGTCCTCGCGGACTGTTTCCTCCAGGATCTCCATCACCGGGCCGTGGGAACGGGCCTCGGCGAGTAGCTCAGCAGCCCGGTGCACGTTGTGGGTACCGAACACTACGTCGACATGACTGGCCCGCTGCTGGATCTGGTCACGGTCCTTCTGGGCCAGACAGCCCCCCACCGCAACCTGAACGTTCGGCCGCCCGGCCTTGAGCGCCTTGAGGTGGCCGAGAGCCCCGTAGAGCTTGTTGTCGGCGTTCTCCCGTATGCAGCAGGTATTGAGCACGATGACGTCAGCCTCGTCCACAGAGGCCGCCGGGACCATACCTTCGGCCTCCAGCAGCCCGGCGATCCGCTCGCTGTCGTGCTCATTCATCTGGCACCCATAGGTGCGAACGGCGTAGGAACGCTCGGTCGGGGACTCCACGTGAGAAAGGCTACGGCCCCGGCACCAACCCGGCCACGAGGAGCGGGATGACACCGAGGCCGTGAAGCGCCCGGAACGACTGGAGGGGTCAGTCGTCCAACGAGATGGGCAGGTTGTCGGCTTCGGAGAACTCCTCGGTCTGAATGATGACCTCCTCAGGGACTACCTCCTCCTCGGGCTCCTCAGGCTTGACTTCGCGCCAGACCCGGTCGGTGATCTCGACCATGACCTCCGGGTTGTCGGCCAAGAACTTCTTGGCATTCTCCCGACCCTGCCCCAATTGCTCGCCCTCGTACGTGTACCAGGCTCCAGACTTCTTGACGATGCCCAGGTCGACCCCTAGGTCGACCACTGAACCTTCCCGGCTGATCCCCCGCCCGTACATGATGTCGAACTCGGCCTGCCGGAACGGTGGGGCACACTTGTTCTTGACGACCTTCACCCGGGTGCGGTTACCGACCACCTCAACGCCGTCCTTGATGGCCTCGATCCGACGGATGTCAAGCCGGACCGACGAGTAGAACTTCAGCGCCCGACCACCGGGGGTGGTCTCCGGTGAACCGAACATCACACCAATCTTCTCCCGCAGTTGGTTGATGAAAATGCAGATCGTCTTGGACTTGTTGAGGTTCGAGGTCAGCTTGCGTAGTGCCTGGGACATCAGACGAGCCTGGAGGCCGACATGACTGTCGCCCATCTCGCCCTCGATCTCGGCCCGGGGAGTCAGAGCGGCCACCGAGTCGATGACCACCACATCCAGCGCTCCGGAGCGGATCAGCATGTCGGCGATCTCAAGGGCCTGCTCGCCCGTGTCTGGCTGGGAGATCAGGAGCTCATCGACGTCCACGCCGATGGCCCGGGCGTAGGTCGGGTCCATTGCATGCTCGGCGTCGATGTAGGCACAGATACCGCCGTTGCGCTGGGCCTCGGCCACTACGTGAGTGGCCAGAGTGGTCTTTCCCGAGCCCTCCGGCCCGAAGATCTCCACCACCCGACCCCGGGGAATGCCGCCGATCCCGAGGGCCAGGTCCAGGGCCAGGGCCCCGGTGGGCACCGTTTCGATCGACATGGCGCCCTTGTCGCCCATCTTCATAACGGCACCGGTGCCGAACTGCTTCTCGATCTGGCCGAGGGCCATGTCTAATGCCTTATTGCGCTCGGCCCCCGCCTCGAGGTCACCGCCGCTCATCGTCCTGCCGTGCTTCGCCATGTCATGTTCTCCAGTGTGTCTGTGGCCCGATGGCCGGTTCCTGTCTGTTTCCCTGCTTCGGAGTAGTCGGGGGTGAACCTAGAGAGGGCCTATGACAGTGCTACCGGTGGTACTTCCGCCGAGTTTCCCATAGATACCCCTCGTGAATAACAACAGCGTAATTCCGAACAGGCGTTCGATGCAAGTATTCAATCGCCCGAACTACCGTCATACCGTGGAAACCAACAGAGGTACCCCCGACCAGACCCCCGATCGAGCCACCGACCTGACTCCTGAGCAGAAGCGGTCCGCCCACGCTGCAGCCAATCCGAACCTGTCGGACCGACTTGACGCGATGGCCTGGCACTGCACCCAAGAGGCAGGTACCGAGCAGGCGTTCACCGGCGTCTACTGGGACGAAAAGCGGGCCGGTACCTACCGTTGCGCGTCCTGTGACGCCACGCTGTTCGACAGCGAGGCCAAGTTCGACTCCGGCTGCGGCTGGCCGAGCTTCACGGCGCCGGTCCAGGACCGCCCCACCGGAGAAGACGTGGTCGACGCCCGGACGGATTCGAGCCACGGCATGGTTCGTGTGGAGACCACCTGTTCGGCGTGCGGCGCCCACCTCGGCCATGTGTTCCCCGATGGACCCGAGCCCACCGGCGACCGGTACTGCATCAACTCGGCGTGCATCATTCTCGAGGAACGCTGACCCCAGTTAGCCGCCCTCAACCTCACCATCAAGGGGGAACCGGGCCACCACCTCGTGGACGGCCCCCTCGGGCCTCGTCTGACTAGCCACAAGGAGTACCTCGTCGACCTGAAAGGTCGCCGATATCGGCGTACCGATAGACCCGGTCGGCGGCTCGTCTCGAAACCTCCCTAGGGTGAGGTGTCCGACGAACGGTCGATCCTCGGGCTCCCGGCCCAACCCCCCGGTGGCCGCCACCACCCAATCGACCAAAGCGTCACAGCCGGCGGCCGGCACCATCACCACGCTCTCACCCAGCACCTCGGTGGCCGGACCGAGGGTCACGTCAACCGGCGGCACCCTGCCCCACGCGACGGCAGCCAACGCTGCGACCACCTCGTCGGGTTCCGCATCGCCCAGGAACCGAAGGGTGACGTGCCACTGGTCCCGGGGCAGCCAGCGAACTCGGGGTGCCTCGGGGCGCGGTACCCGATCCACCAGATCGGCCGCCGCGATCGATGGCCGAACGGCGATGAACAGGCGGACTGGGAGCAGGCGCTCGGGCACGGGGGCGACCGCCTGGTCAGCCGTCCTGTCGGGCCAGGAGGCGACGGCGCAGAGCGTCGAGCACGGTAATCACAGTGAACTGGCGGATCCGGGGCCGATCGAACGGCCAGCGGGTCCGGTCGACCTCTACCTCGCCATCCACACATGTGGCCATCCAGACGGTACCCGCCTCCTGGCCCTCCTGCGGGTCCGGTCCGGCCACGCCGGTCACGGCCACCGATACATCGGCCCCCAGTCGGTCGCAGGCTCCCAGAGCCATGGCCACCACGGCCTCCTCGGACACCACCGGCCCGTCCGGCACCCCGAGCAGCGACCGCTTAACGCCGCCGTCATAGGCCACCACCGACCCCACGAAGGCCCGGCTGGCCCCCGGCACCTCGGTCAGGCGGGTGCCGATCATCCCTCCGGTCAGCGACTCAGCGGTCGCCAGACGAAGGCGCTGGTCAACGAGCAGATCCAGTACCACGGACTCCATGGTCTGCTCGTCCACGCCAAACACGATGTCGCCGACAATGGCACGCACCCGGGCCTCTCCGTCAGCCAGCAGAGCGTCCACCTCTGCATCGGTGGCCGCCTTGGCGGTGAGGCGCACCTTCAAGCCCTCCATGCCGCTGGCCAAGAAGGCGATGGTGGCCCCGCCGTCGCTGTCGATACGTTCGATCTCGTTGGCCAGGTCCTCGGCCAGTCCAGACTCGGAACGTCCCCATGTGCGTAAGGTCCGGGACCGGATCACACTGGAGATGCCGGCCCGACGCTTGAGGTCCGGGAGGATGGTCCCCTCCACCATCTGGTGCATCTCCCATGGCACGCCGGGCACTGCGTACACCACCTTCGGGCTGTCGCTGCCGAAGTCCGTCGACACACCAACCGGACAAACCAGACCCGGCGCGGTGCCCGGCATCTGATCGATGGCCCGCGCCCCGACCGGCACGTCGGCCTGGCGCAGGTTGTTGGCGGGCATGGGACGCCCTCGTCCGCCGAAGACCTCCTCGATGCGCGCCACCAGCGATTCG
>JASLKB010000029.1 GCA_030747775.1 Acidimicrobiales bacterium
CCCAGATGCCCTATCCGGCGCCAGCGTGTCTGCTCGTATCGTCGGTGATGTAAAGGGACCAAAGATCCGTGGCTTCACATACAAGAACAAGAGCAACCAGCGTCGCCGGTGGGGGCACCGACAGCACTTGGCCGAGATCGAGATCACCGGAATCACGAGGGGCTGACTGAATGTCAAAGACCAAGGGTGGCGGGTCGACCCGTAACGGCCGCGACTCCAACGCACAGCGTCTGGGCGTGAAGGTCTACGACGGCGGTCAGGTGACCGCTGGCAGCATCATCATTCGCCAACGGGGCACCAAGTTTCACGCCGGCGAGAACGTGGGTCGCGGGGGTGATGACACGCTGTTCGCTACGGCTGATGGTCGGGTCAAGTTCGGTCGCCGTGGTGGCCGAAAATTGGTCGACATCATTACCGACTGACCGGCCCAACTCTCGTATTCCCGCGGGGGTTGGGCTACGGCGTACCGTTTCGGTGGTGCGCCGTTCTGAGTTTTGGCCTAGTTCTTTGGCCCTGTCCAGGGGACGGGGTCGACTGTGGTCGTCAGTCCAGACCCAGCCCGTCGGGTAGTTCTTTTGGGGCCCAGCCGAGCAGGTTGAGGGCAGATCGACACGCGAACCGGTCGGTCATGCCGCCTACGTAGCACACTGCAGCGTGGGTCATGATCGGACTGCCGGCCATGTCGTCCCTCTTCGGTCCGTCGCCGATACCCCCGATCGCGCTGTGTGGGAGGTCTCCGGGGTTGGCCACAAAGTGGTCTACGAGAGCCCGGAGGAGGTCGATCACCCTTCCGGCCTGCTTGAGGGACTCTGGCCTTAGGTAGATCCGCTCGTAATCAAAGGACCGGAAGCCGGCAAGGGCCTCCGCGGTGTCGGAATTCATTCCGATGTGACCTGAAGCCGTTGAGGCAGATACGACTCCGTCGATGAAGGTGGCTAACTGTTCCCGACGGGTGGTCCCGCAGCGTTGGACGACTCCAGCCGGGAGTTCATCAGCGGTCACGATGCCGGTATGAACGGCATCCTCAAAGTCGTGGCACACGTAGGCGATCCGGTCGGCCCAACTCACGACCTCTCCCTCGGGGGTGTCCGGAGCGGGTCGGGACCAAGAGTGGTTGCGGATCCCGTCGAGGGTCTCAGCGCACAGGTTCAATGGCGCCAGCGTCACATCGGCCCCCCATTGGGCATGGTCATACCCGCCGTCCACATAGGGCGACAGGGCGTCTTCACTGGCGTGCCCTCCCGGTCCGTGGCCGCAGTCATGGCCAAGGGCGATGGCTTCGGCCAGTGCGACGTTCAGTCCGAGGCGGGCGGCAATGGCCCTTGAGACCTGGGCTACCTCCAGAGCATGGGTCAGCCGGGACCGTTGGTGGTCTTCGGGGAAGACGAACACCTGGGTCTTGCCGGCGAGACGCCGAAAGGCTGTGGAGTGCAGAATCCGATCCCGGTCCCGCTCAAAGCAGGTCCGAAATTGGTCTGGCGCCTCCTCGATCACCCGGTCGCCGCCACCGTTACCTCGGGTGGCACCCTCGGTTAGAGGAAGGTGTTGGCCCGCATCACGTTCCAGCCGAGTATGCGCGGACACCTCTCCGATGGTGGCGTGGCTGTCGTTGTGGGCGGTCCGGAGGTCACCACCCCAGTCCGGCCCGTGCCCGTCCATAGTCGAGGCCCAGATTCGGGCCCGCTCCGTTCCAGCCTGATTATTCATCGACCCACCCTACGGAGGCGGAATACGGGCCCGTGGCGCGAAGCGACCCTCAGTAGGCTCCGGCCTATGTCCCAGGGTTCGGGGTCGCGGTTCGTCGACGAGTGTGGACTAAACGTCCAGGGTGGGAATGGGGGCGCGGGATCAGTCTCATTCCGTCGGGAGGCCCACGTTCCCAAGGGTGGTCCCGACGGTGGCGACGGTGGTGACGGAGGGAATGTCTGGTTGGAAGCCGACCACAACGTGGCATCCCTGTTGGCCTTCCGGGATCACCCCCACCGCCGAGCAGGAGACGGTACGCATGGATCGGGAGGCAAACGCCACGGCCGAGCCGCCGAAGATGTTGTGGTGAAGGTCCCCGAGGGCACTACGGTGCACGATCTCCACTCGGGCGAGGTACTGGCTGACCTTTTACAGCACGGGGACCGCTGGTTGGGCGCGGAGGCGGGCCATGGTGGCCGCGGCAATGCCAAGTTCCTGAGCAACCGGCGTCGGGCCCCGTCGTTTGCTGAACAGGGTGAGGTGGGCGAAGAGCGTTGGCTACGGCTTGAACTTCGACTGATGGCCGACGTGGCTCTAGTGGGGTTCCCCAACGTGGGAAAGAGCACGCTTATTTCTAGGGTCTCGGCAGCCAAACCGAGGATCGCCGACTATCCGTTTACCACTCTGGAGCCCAACCTCGGGGTTGTAAACCCCGACGGTCGTCCCGGGTTCGTAGTCGCGGACATCCCCGGCCTGATCGAGGGCGCAAGCGAGGGGCGGGGCCTAGGACACCAGTTCCTCCGCCACGTCGAACGAGCCCGGGTGCTACTCGTCCTTTTGGACCTGGCGCCCAACGCGCTCGGTAACCCGAAACGCCAACTCGAGGTCCTGCTGGGCGAGTTGAGTGCCTACCAGCCTGACCTGCTGGACCGGCCCCGACTAGTAGTCGGGTCACGGGCTGACGTGGCTGAGTCATCCGCCATCAGTGCGCTTCCCCCTGATGCCGGGCCGGCGATCTCGGCGATGACGGGCGAGGGACTGGACGGCCTCGTCCACGCCCTGGCTGACTTAGTGGTCCAGGCTCGGGAGGCGCCGATGGAGCGACCGGCGATGGTGGTGCACCGGCCCGCCACCGAGGACGTGACCGTTGAACGTGGCGAGGACGGCACATGGGAGGTAGCCGACCGACGAGTAGCCAGGGTGGTGAATCTGAACGACCTAACCAACCTCGATGCGCTGGACTATCTCGAAGACCGCCTGAAGCGTATGGGGGTGAACCGCGCGCTGTCCCGGGCCGGGGTGCGAGATGGGGAACCGGTGCGCATCGGCCGCCTCGAGTTCACCTACGAACAGGATTGATTAGATGACCGGGCGACACGACACCGTCGTGGTCAAGATTGGAACCTCGTCGATTACTGACGACCAGGGGGTCATAGACCGCGCCTCGGTTGGGCGTCTCTGTGATGGCGTGGCGGCACTACGAATCTCCGGCCGACGGGTCGTAGTCGTGACATCCGGGGCCATTGCTGCTGGGCTTCCCGAGTTGGGTCTGGGGGGCGCATATCGCCCCAAGGACGCTGTAACCCTGCAGGCCGTCTCAGCTGTCGGCCAAGGAGGCCTGATTCGAACCTACCGGGAGGAGTTGGGACGGCACGATTTGATAGCCGGACAGGTGTTACTGGCGCCGCTCGATTTTTTTGTACGGGCCCAGTACTTACACGCCCGAGGAACTCTGACCCGGTTACTTGACCTAGGCGTGGTGCCGGTAGTCAATGAGAACGATGCCATTGCAGATGACGAGATCCGGTTCGGTGACAACGACCGGATCGCGGCTCTAGTAGCCCACCTGGTTGAGGCGTCGACGCTCGTGCTGTTGACCGACACGCCGGGACTACTCACTGCCGATCCCCGGCTGGACGCCGGTGCGTCCCTCATCGAGGAGATCGTAGAGATCGATCAGGAACTTGAAGGTTTCGCCGGATTGAGCGCGTCAGCGCGGGGAAGCGGTGGCATGGCCTCGAAGCTGGCGGCCGCCAAAATCGCCAGTTGGTCGGGAGTGCGGACGGTTATCGCCGACGCTGGCCGTGACGGGGTGATGGTCGACGCATGTGACGGTAGGGCCGGTGTAGGAACGGTAGTTCGCCCGCGGGAGGCAAACCTTGGCGCCCGCCGTCTGTGGATCGCCTTCGCAGTGGGGTCTTCTGGTCAGGTAACCGTCGACGCCGGTGCCCGGCGGGCGCTCGAGGAACGGCGGGTGTCACTTCTGCCAGCGGGGGTTGTCGCTGTGGACGGAACCTATGACGCGGGAGCAGCCGTTGAGGTCTGTGACCCCTCTGGTTCGGTGTTCGCCAAGGGGATCGTGCGGCACGATTCGGCAATGCTGCGGGCTAATGCTGGCCGTCAGACCGGAGACCTGCCTGACGGGATGGCCCACGAGGCCATCCACGCTGACGACTTGGTTGTCCTGCCCTGACGGGAGAGGGCCGGTGCTGCCTGCGAGGGTAGATATCAGCCGCGAAGGAGTCTTTGGGCGACGCCTTTGAGGGCGTCCAGCAGGTCATGGGCCTCAGACACCCCGATGGCAGCGGCCACGGTCACGTAGACGGTACCGGCTGTCGCGATGGAGATCGGAGCGGTCGCCAAGTCGGGCAGCGAGTTGGTGAGCCAGTGAGCGGTCACGGCGGCGACCACGGCCGCCGCGACCGGTGAGGCCAGGGGTCCCATCACCGATGACGGTGGGCTCGTTTCTCCGAGGGCTTGTCTGGTTCGACGGGCCAGCAACAGGAGTTCGGCCCAAGCGGCCACCGCAGAACCCAGGGCGAGGCCTACGGCCCCAAGGTGCGGATCCAGCGTCCTGGAGCGGATGCCCTGGCTCAGTGGTCCGAACCAGCCGTGGTCGCCAATGGTCAACAGATCACCGGCGTGCACGGTGACGCGGTCCAGTGGGAACATAAGGACCAAGCCGATTATCGCGGCCAGACCGACTCGCACGGCGGCAATCCGAGCAGGACCGGCCGTATCACCCATTGCGAACAAGGTGTTCTGGTGAATGCGCGAGGAGGCGGTGGCCGGTAGCCCTATGGCGTAGGCCCCCAATACGAGGGCCACTGCCCGGGCGTCGTCACCGTCAAAAGCCCCCCAGCCGAAGAGTGCGCCGACAATGGATTCTCCCAGCACCAGGAACGCCACCGTCGAGAAGGCCACGAAGAAGGCCGTACGTCTCCGGGCCAGCAGGGAGGTGGTTGCCAACTCGGACGGATTGCTACGAGACATCCCGGGTAGGGCAGCCGCGGCGACGCTGGTAGCGAACAGGGCGACAGGAAGGCCATAGAGCATCTGGGCCGAGAGCAGGCCGGCTACCGCTCCCGTAGCTAGCAGTGAGGCCAGCATCAGATCCAGATACCCCGAGAGTTGGAGGACGCCCCGCCCTAGAACGGCCGGGCCGAAGCGGCGACGGATGTCGGCCACCGACCGATCATCGCGGCCGAGGGTCCGCCCTAGCCATGGGCGAAGTTCTGGGGCGAGACGGCGTACAGCCACGGCCTGCACGCCAAACTGGAGGGCACCTCCGGCCACCAGGCCCCAGGCCAGACCGGTGGCCGCCCGAGAGGGGGACCAGTCCCCGACTAGGGCGGCCACCAAAACGGCGATCTGGGCCACGTTCCACAGCACGGGGGCCACGTACGGCAAGAAGAACCGGCCGTGGCTGTTGAGGACGCCTAGGCACCATGCGGAGAGGACCAGTAGTCCTAGGCCGGCTGTGGTGATACGAATGAGGTCGACAGTCAGTTCGAGGCGTTGTCCGTCGAACCCGGGAGCCAGCGCTCTGGTCAGGGGTCGGGCAGCGACCATAGCCACCACCACTAGGAGGCCGGCTACGGCGGCAAGCAGACCTGCAACCGCGGCAGCGACCCGGCCGGCCTCCTCGCGGCGGCCTTCACCGAGGAGGCGGCTGTAGACGGGGATGAATGATGCCGAGAGGGAGCCCTCACCCAGCAGATTCTGGAGCAGGTTCGGTATACGGAGCGCGGCGGCGAAGGCATCGGCGGCCGGCCCGAGGGCCAGAACCGACCGGAGCAGCGACTCGCGTAGTAGGCCAGCTAGTCGAGAAAGCAGTATTCCGCCGGCCACTGCGGTCGATGCACGGGCGCCCGACGGGCGCACCCTCGGGTCCACGGCCATTCAATCCACGGTAGGCGATGGCTAGCCTCCATCGGATGCAGCATGCTCCCTCCGTCCGCGGTTCGGACTCCTTGATTCCCGACCTCGCCCGTCGGGCCAAGATCGCGGCTCCCGCACTGAGCCTTGCCCATACGACCACGAAGGACGCCGCCCTCAGGGCAGCAGCCGACCGACTGGAGGCTGATATGGCGGACATACTGGCGGCCAACGTCGACGACTTGGCCAGCGGTAGAGCTGACGGCATGGCCATCGGAGTGCTTGACCGTCTCCGCCTCGACGAAGGTCGCGTGGCCGGTATGGCCTCAGGACTACGCGAGGTGGCCGACCTGGATGATCCGGTGGGTCGAACGACGGCAGAGTGGACCCGCCCCAACGGCCTGCACGTATCCAAGGTACGGGTGCCGCTGGGAGTGGTGGCCATCATCTATGAGAATCGCCCAAACGTGACCAGTGACGCCTTCGGTCTGTGTCTGAAGTCGGGCAACGTGGCCTTCCTTCGTGGGTCCTCGGGGGCACTGGCCTCCAACCGAGCCATTGCCACGAGCATCCGTACTGCACTGGTCGACATCGGCCTTCCGGCTGATGCGCTGGTGCTGGTGGAAGACGGGAGCCGTGAGGCAGCAGTGGAGTTCATGCAGCAACGGGACTTCGTGGACTGTCTCATTCCCAGGGGTGGACCGTCGTTGATCCGTTCGATCTTGGAAAATGCCACTGTTCCCTATGTGATCGACGGCGACGGCAACTGCCACGTGTACGTGGACGAGGCCGCCGACCTGACCATGGCTACCGACATCATCGTAAATGCCAAGACCCAACGGCCGTCGGTTTGCAATGCGGCGGAGAGTCTGGTGGTCCACTCGGCGGTAGCTGACCGCTTTCTCCCAATGGCCGCGGCCTCTCTGGTCGGCGTCGAGTTGGTGGGAGACGAGCGGGCCCGTGCCGTGGTGCCCACCATGGGTGAGGCGGTTGAGGTCGATTGGTCGACCGAGTACGGCGATCTCAAACTCTCGGTTCGGGTCGTCGACGACCTGGACGAGGCGATCACCCACGTGAATGAGACCGGCTCGGGTCACAGCGAGGCCATTGTGACCACCGATGAGGTAGCGGCAGCCAGGTTTACCAGCGAGGTTGATGCCGCTGCGGTGTTAGTCAACGCGTCTACTCGCTTTGTGGACGGTGAGGAGTTCGGGTTCGGGGCCGAGATTGGGATCAGCACTCAGAAGCTCCACGCTCGGGGCCCGATGGGCCTCGAACAGTTGACTACCGAGAAGTACGTCGTTCGCGGGGACGGTCAGACGCGAACTTGACTCTGGAGCTGGGCCTGATGACGGGCCTAAAGTGACCGCTCGGTAGCCTCCCGGTATGACCTCCCACGACGTTCAGTTCGCCGATCTGGACGGGGTACGCAACGCCCTGGCCGACGCCGACTACCTCGCTGATGCTGGTATTGCCGGCATCGTGTACCTGGCTGAGCGGCTAGGTAAACCCATCTTGGTGGAAGGTCCAGCCGGCACCGGCAAGACCCAGTTGGCCAAGAGCGTGTCTGAGATCACTGGATCCCGACTGATCCGACTGCAGTGCTACGAGGGACTCGACGAGTCCAAGGCTCTTTACGAGTGGAACTACAAGAAGCAACTCCTGCGTATTCAGACTGAAGGCTCCGACGCGGCGTGGAACGACGTGGAAGATGACCTGTTTTCCGAGGACTTTCTGTTGACGAGACCTTTGCTGGAGGCCATTCGGGCTGAAGACCGCGTCGTGCTCCTGATCGACGAGGTGGATCGGGTCGAAGTCGAGACCGAGGCATTGCTACTGGAGATCCTGTCGGAGTATCAGGTGTCAATTCCCGAGTTAGGAACCGTGGAAGCCACCCAGGTTCCGATGGTGTTCTTGACGTCCAACGGCACCCGGGAGCTCTCCGAAGCGCTAAAGCGTCGTTGTCTCTACCTTTACATCGACTATCCGGATCTTGAACGGGAGCGCCAGATCGTCACGGCGAAGGTGCCTGGGATTGACGCCAACCTGGCCGACCAGATAGCTCGTATCGTCCGGTCTATTCGCCAACTCGACCTCAAGAAGGATCCGTCGGTGTCCGAGACACTTGATTGGGCACGAACCTTGGTGCTTTTAGGGGTTAAGCAGATCAATGCTGAGGTGGCAACCGAGACGGCCAACGTCCTGCTGAAGTACCGGACCGATATCGAAAAGGCAGTCAAGGAGTTCGCCGACAACCCTGACGAGCTAGCCGATTCGGCGAGTTGACGATCAGATCGACCGAGGGACCCGTCTCGTGACCCTCACCGACCAGTCGGCGATCAACGGTAAGCCGCAAGCTGACAGGCCCCTGCTGGACCTGGTCAGCGGTTTTATCGAAGAACTCCGTAACGCCGGGCTGCCGGTCAGCCTGACTGAAAATCTCGACGCTATGGAGGCTGTGACTCACATCCCCTTGGAGGATCGAGAGGCGTTCAAGTACGCCCTCGGGGCGACACTGGTCAAGAATCACAGCCACTGGCGGGCCTTTGAGGTGGTGTTCGAGGTCTACTTTTCGCTACGGGGACCCGAGTATGAGATTCTCGACGGTGACGCGCTGGAGGGCGAAGAGGACCAGCCTCAGATGCCCGGCGACGGGCAAGCGAGTGGAGGCGGCGGCGGCATGTCGGCGCTCACTCCGGAACAACTGGCCGAGATGTTGTTCAAGGCGTTGATGGGTGGCGACGACGCCATGCTGCGGGCTCTGGCTCGACAGGCTGTTATGCGTTTCGCCGGAATGGAACCAGGTCGACCGGTAGGTGGTACGTACTATCTGTACCGAACGCTGCGGAATCTGGACTTGGACGGAATATTGGACCGGTTGATGGACGCCTCTCGCGATGAGGCTCCCGAGGACCTGTCATCGCTAGAAGAGCGCCTCGAACGGGACGAGTTCAACGACCGGATAGACCGCCTCAAGCAAGAGATCGAAGCTGAGATCCGGCGACGCCTGGTGGCCGATCGGGGTGTGGAGGCCATGGCCAAGACGCTACGTAAGCCTCTTCCCGAAGACGTCGACTTCATGCATGCTTCGCGAGAGGAGATGGCCAACCTGCGCAAGGCCATCTATCCCTTGACCCGGAAGCTGGCGGTGCGACTAGCTCGTAAACGGCGTCACGGCCGGAAGGGCCCCTTGGACTTCCGCAACACCATGCGCCACTCGCTGAGCTATGGCGGTGTCCCGGCTGAGCCGAAGTTCAAGTTTCCCCGTCCTGCCAAGCCGGAGATCATGGTGGTGGCTGATATCTCCGGGTCGGTGGCCGCCTTCGCCCGCTTCACCCTGCACCTCGTTTACGCCATTAGCGGTCAGTTCTCCAAGGTCCGGTCATTTGTTTTCATCGACGGCCTAGACGAGGTGACTCGCTTTTTCGATGGAGTCGAAGACATCGGTGAGGCCGTGCACCGAGTCAATACCGAGGCTGATGTGGTCTGGGTCGATGGGCACTCCGACTACGGCCACGCCTTCGGGGTGTTTTGGGAGAAGTATGGCAAGGAGGTTGGACCCAAGACCACGGTTCTGATCCTTGGCGATGCCCGGAACAACTACCACGCGTCACAGTCGTGGATCGTCAAAGAGCTCAAACACCGGGCACGAAAAGTGTTCTGGCTGAACCCCGAACCAAAGGCTTACTGGGACACCGGCGACTCCATTGTCGGGGAGTATGGGACTTGGTGCGAGGGAGTGCATGAGGTGCGCAACCTCCGCCAACTCGAGGCCTTTGTGGAGAATTTGGTCTGAGGTGGGCCGGTCCCGTCGGCTCAGTGGGTGCCGTTGCGGAGCAACTCGGCGACCCGGAAGGCGAGATCCACGCTCTGGCTGCCGTTGAGACGGGGGTCGCACATGGTCTCATAGCGACTGCCGAGGTCGGCAGTGGCCACTTCGGCACCACCACCCAGACACTCGGTCACGTCGTCACCGGTGAGTTCCAGGTGTACGCCACCGGGATGGGTGTCGGCGAAGCGGTGGGCGGCGAAAAAGCCGGAGACTTCAGCCAGCACGTCTTCAAAGTGGCGGGTTTTACGGCCATCGTCGGCGGTGAAGGTGTTGCCGTGCATCGGGTCGCACACCCAGACCACCGGGTGACCGGCATCGGCGACCGCTAAGAGTAGGGGAGGGAGCTGGTCAACCACCTTGGTGGCGCCCATGCGAGTGACCAGGGTAAGCCGCCCTGGGGTACGAGTGGGGTTCAGTGTCTCGCAGAGGGCAAGGACGTCGTCGGTTGTGGCCGTCGGCCCGACCTTGCAGCCCAGAGGGTTGGCTACCCCACGGAGGAACTCCACGTGGGCGCCGTCTAACTGGCGGGTTCGTTCACCGATCCAGAGCATGTGGGCCGAACAGTCCACCCAGTCGCCGGTCAGTGAGTCGCGGCGGGTCAGGGCTTCCTCGTAATCGAGCAGGAGGGCTTCATGGCTGGTGTAGAAGTCGACTTGGCGGAGGTCGGTCAGTGTTTCGCTACTGATCCCGCAGGCCGACATGAATTGCACAGCACGTTCGATCTCCCCAGCGATGGCCTCGTAGCGTTGCCCTGCCGGGCTCGCGGCGACGAACTCCCGGTTCCACTGATGGACCCGTGCTAGGTCGGCGTATCCACCCTTGGTGAAGGCCCGTAGCAGGTTGAGCGTCGCAGCGGCCCGGTTGTAGGCGGTCAGCAGGCGGTTGGGATCCGCCGTGCGCTCCCCTGCGGTGAAGCCGATGTCGTTGACGATGTGTCCCCGAAAGGAGGGGAGCTCGACGCCGTCTACCGTCTCGGTGTCGCTCGACCGGGGTTTGGCGAACTGCCCCGCGATGCGACCGACTTTCACCACGGGTACACCGGTGTAGTAGGTCAGTACGACAGCCATCTGGAGAATTACACGGAGGCGATCCCTGATGGAGTCAGCGGAGGTATCGAAGGACTCGGCACAGTCGCCGGCCTGAAGCAGGAAGGCTCGTCCGGCGGCAACGTCAGCGAGTCGTTCGGTCAGTTCCCGTGCCTCGCCGGCAAATACCAGCGGAGGTAGCGAGGAGAGCTGTTCAAGGGCGGCCTCGTGAGCGTCGCCATCCGGCCACTCTGGCTGCTGGAGCGCGACGTAGTCTCGCCAGGTGCGGGGGGTCCAAGCGGCTTCTTGACTCGAGGTGGTCGTGTTCACGGTGAATTAGCCTACGGGTGCCTGTTCATCGGACCAGTAGGGGTTTCCCATGGGGAACCTGATGCAGATCAAAGCCGGTCGGTGGTCGGGCTGGGCCCGACACCAAGGATTCAGGCGACGTCGCTGTACTCGCTGGCCCGCTCCCGCACCGTGGTGACGGCACGCTTGACTAGACGGCGGGCTGCCTCGGCGGTCACGCCTAGGTCCTCGCCGACTTCGCGGTAACTCCGCTTGCGGCCGTCGGTGAGGCCGAAGCGCTGTTCGACGGCGTAGCGGGCCCGGTGGTCCAAGACGTCCAGAAGGCTGGTGGCCATGTCGTTCTCGGCCATGGCCATCACCTGGATCTCGGGGCCCGGGGTGGAGTCCGGTAGTAGGTCAACCAACTCGTTACTGTCGTCGTCACCGATTGTGCGATCCAGCGAAGTTGGGGTAGTCAGACGGTGCAGTCGGGCGTGCTCCTCGTCGAGTTCGTCGCCGTTCCCGGACACGGCTCGCAGGGCGGCCCGGAGGCTGGCGGACCGGTCGCCGGGAAGACGAACGAGGCTGGCCTTCTGGTCCAGAGCCCGTCCGATGGCCTGACGGATCCAGAAGGTGGCGTAGGTGGAGAACTTGAAGCCCTTTCGCCAGTCGAACTTGTCGACAGCGTGCTCTAGGCCGAGGTTTCCTTCTTGGATGAGGTCCAGCAATTCCATGCCGGGAGGCAGGGGGTATCGGCGGGCGACACTCACCACGAGGCGGAGGTTGGACCGAATGAACCGGTCCTTAGCTCGAGCGGCGGCCCGGATGGGACGTTCGATCTCGCGACCAGTTTCGCCAGCTTCTTTACGGGCTCGCGCAGCGGCCCCAGCCTCGATGATTTGGGACAGCTCGCGCTCCTCCTGGGCGTTTAGGAGGGGGACCATGCCAATCTCGTTTAGGTATTGACCAACAGAATCACTCATTTTGCTTCTCACTTGCTTGTCTTGGGCTCGGGCAGTCAGGTGACGCGCGCCGAGATGGGAATATCTTGGGGGTGACGACTGTCCAGGACGGTTAGGTGGGGTTTCCTGCGATCTCGTCTGGCATAAAGTCAACCACACAGGAGCTGCGCCGTAAAGCCATGTTTCCGTGACCTCCGTCATACGTTGTTTACACAAAGAGGTTCCTCTTGATCGCCATAGGCGTATTTGCAGGTCAAGAGGTATGTGGGAAGCTGCTCTGGCGGCGAAAGCGCGTCCGTTGCTCTTTGAGTAGCCCGGTAGCATCGGGCCGTGGCCGGCCCCCGATTCTCTACCGGGACTCCGCCCGGATCGCGTCGGATTGGGTTGTTCGGAGGAACCTTCGACCCACCCCATCATGGGCATCTAGAGGTGGCACGTACCGCCCTGCTTGCCTTGGGATTGGACGTCGTCGTGCTCGTTGTGGCTAACGACCCGTGGCAGAAGACGGCCGGAGGACAGGTGGTGACGCCCGCCGAGGTGCGACTGGCCATGGTCCGCGCCGCGGCAACCGGGATGAGCGGGATTGAGGTAGACGACCTGGAGATCCTTAGAGGAGGCCCTTCCTACACGGCTGACACTATTGCCAGCTACGCCCAGCGGGGGCCTGATGATCAATTGTTCGTTCTGGTGGGCAGCGATATCGCTCCGGGTATGGATGCCTGGGAGCGTCCCGACGAGATACGCGAACATGCGACGATCGTGGTGATGGATCGTCTCGGACACGTCGGAGAGCGGCCTCCCAGCGGATGGGACTACCTGGTCCTCGAGGGAAGCTTTCCCGACCTGGCTGGGACCGACTTGCGCGCCATGGTTGAGGCGGGTGGCACGGCAGCCGAGGTTGTTCCCGAGGCGGTTGCTCGTCTAATCGAAGAACACGATCTCTATGAGACCTGCCGGTGAGTGCGGAGGGGCCGACCGGCGAACGGCGTCGTCGACCGAATCCTTCGCTCCCCAATGCCTGGAAGTGGGGGTTCCCGGTCCTGGCCGCCGTAGTAGCGGCTTGGGGAGCCATTCTCCTGCTGGGAGGGCTGACCACGATCCTGGATAGTCAACGGGGGGAGACGCGTGAGGCGGTCACTGATCCGTCGGCTGCTGGATTCGAGGCGTTCGTTGAGCAGACCTGGTCGATGTTGGTGGCCACCGAAGACGAGTCCGGCGAGTTGGTGGAGGTCGCCGTGGTGGCAGCCAGTGATCGGTCAGGAGGTGGGGGCACGGTGCTCCTAATCCCGGTTGAGGCGTCGGTCTCGGAGGGGGTGACCGGAGTGTCCGCTGGCTGTGAGGCGGAATGTCGCCTGGTGGACCAGTATCGAAACGGCGGGTTGGATGCGGTACGCATGGCTACGGCCAAGATCTTGGATGTGCAGTTCACGGGGGCGACCCTCTTGACTCCGGCCCGTTGGGAGAGCCTTGCGGGAGCGGTTGACGCCGTATCGGTGGTCTTGGAGGACGATCTGGTGGCTACCGCTGTTGACGGCACTTCGGTGATCCGCTTCCCGGCGGGGATAGTGGCCGTCGCTGCGGCCGACGTAGTGGACCTACTCGGCTTTGCGTCGGCTGGCGATGACGGTTCTCTTGTCCGTCTGGATCGACAGGGAGACTGGTGGCGAGGGTGGGTCGATGCCCTTCAGGGGGGTAACCCCAGAGACCGTCTACCCAATCTGGAACTTGATGTGATCGACCTTCTGGCCACCGTCGTCCGTGGCCGGGTGCGCGTAGTGGTCGGACCATGGGGTGCCGACGGCGGCGGGGTTCTGGCCGTGGATGCCGACCGTTTGACCGACCTAGTGGTTGAGATGTTCCCGTTCCCCATTCCGAGGGTGCCTGGACAACTGCTGTCGGTCCGGTTGTTGAACGGTACTGGTGATCCTGCTCTCGACGTACCGGCCCGTGAGGCGGTGCTCCGGGCCGGGGTAGAACTAGCCGTGGTTGGAAACTACCGAAATGACGGAGTTATCCAGACCCGGGTGATTTACCGAGACCCGGAGGACGAGGCCTCGGCAGAGGCGCTTGCCGCAGTGATCGGTGGTGGCGTCCTATTTGACCCTTACCTCAGCCCAGTGACGGATCTGACCGTGGTGATCGGCATCGACTTCGTTCCCAGGGTCGGGGTTCCTAGGGGCTAGCGTTCAGCCGCTGTGAGCGATCAGACCGTCACTGCCGGGTCGTCCCCGGTGTCCTCTCCTGAGGGTTGGGGTTACTGGGCTCAGGTGGCCGCTCGCGCCGCAGCGGACCGACTGGGGCGCGATACGACGATCATTGATGTTGGCGACGTGATCTCTGTTACCGACTATTTCGTTATCACGAGTGGCAACACGGCCCGCCAGGTCAGGGCCATCGCTGAAGAGGTGGAGGAGCAGTTGATGATCCTGGGTGGACCTAAGTCGCTCCGGGTCGAGGGCCGGGATGACCACCGGTGGGTGTTGGTCGACTTTGGCGGCTTCGTCGTCCATATTTTAAACGAGGAGTCTCGGGCGTTTTATGACCTGGAGAGACTCTGGAGCGACTGTCCACGGATCACCTGGGACCCCTCCTGAGACTGCCCAACTGGCTGAAGATTCTGAGGGGTGACCTCAGGACCGGCTCTCTTTTAGATCGGTGCTCGGAGGTCAGTGGGTTCTGCGCAGGACCGATATGGAAACAGTGGCGTCGTCGTGGACCTCCGTGCGGACATCCACCCCCCAGTGTCGGGAGATCGTCTCCGACGTCAGGATCGTTTCGGGGGTTCCGTCCTTGACGAGGCGCCCTGACTCCATGACGGCTATCCGGTCGGCGAACTGTCCTGCCACGGTCAGGTCATGCAGTGTGCAGATCACGGTGAGGCATCGTTCAGCCTGGAGTTCAGCGATCAACTCCAGGACATCCATCTGGTGGCCGAGGTCGAGGAACGAGGTGGGTTCATCCAGGACCAGAACCGGAGCGTTCTGAACGAGCGCCCGGGCGAGAACCACTCGCTGGCGCTCGCCGCCGGACAGAGATCCGACGGGGCGTCGGGCAAAGTCGGCCAGGTCTAGTCGATCGAGGACCGCAGCAGCCTGTCGATGGTCGTCGACTGACGCCGAGAAGCGCATACCTTGATGCGGTGATCGACCCAGGAGGGCGTAGTCGAACACTGAGAGGCCCGGCGGGATGACCGGGTGCTGCGGCACGACGGCCAGGAGTCGACTCCGCTCACGGTGCCCGATACCGGCTCTGTCATGGGGCCCGATGTCGATCGTGCCGTGATATGGGATGGTTCCGGCGAGGGAACCCAGGACAGTGGTTTTGCCTGCGCCGTTGGGCCCGATGATGGTCATCCAGGAGCCTCCGGGGACGTGCAGGTCGAAATCATGGACTACGCGGTTTGTCCCCCGGTCCACAGACACGCAAGACCACTGCACATCGGTTGGTGACGGATAGGCCTGATGCACATCTTGGCTATTCATCACGAGGTCAACTGGCGTCGGAGGATCACAAGGAAGAACGGGGCGCCGATGAATGCCGTGATGACGCCGATAGGCAGTTCAGCCGGTGCCTGGATGGTTCGGGCGGCCACGTCAGCCAGTGCCAGGAATGCTGCTCCGAACAGCAAGGAGAGGGGTAGGACTCGGCGATGGCTGGTACCGGCTACGAGCCTCACAGCATGGGGGACAACCAGTCCGACGAAGCCAATGAGGCCGCTCACAGCTACGGCCGCTGCGGCAGCTAAAGAGGCAACCACGAGGACTAGGCGTCGGACGGTTCGTGGTCGTAGCCCGAGGGTTGACGCCTCCTCGTCGCCTACAGCCAGCACGTCCAGTGCGCCGACCGAGAGCAGCATCCCGATGGTGCACAGCGCCGCGTAGGGAAGCAGGAGTCGGACCTCGACCCATCCTGCGGTGGAGAGACGCCCGAGGATCCAGGCGAAGATCTGTTGGAGGGTCTCGGAGTTCTGCTGCTGGACGAATGTCTGGATGGCGGTGAAGAAGTTGGCGACGGCTACTCCGGCGAGAATGAGCGTGGCCGGTGAACCGGCTCGGCCCCGCCGGACGCTGAGCGTCCCCGCAGTGGTGACGGCGACCAGTGCACCGGCGAAGGCCGCTAGGGGGACGGGGTCGATGACGGTGACCGCGTTTGGCAACTCGGTGACGATGGCGATCGTGGCTCCTAGGCCAGCGCCTGCAGCGATGCCTAGCAGGTACGGGTCAGCTAGCGGGTTTCGGAAGACCCCCTGGTAGGCAGCGCCGGAACCGGCGAGGAGGGCGCCGACCAGGAGACCTAGTGCTACTCGGGGGGCCCGAATGTCCCAGACGATGGCTTTCTCTGTGGCCGTGAGAGAGGATTCGAGTTCGACAACGGGAAGTCGATCGAGCAACTCCCGGAAGACGTGTCCGATGGGTATGGAGACGGGGCCGGTAGTAACGCCGACTAGGGCGGCCAGCAGAACGGCTCCGATCCCGGCGAGGAGCCAGAGCGGTCCGAGTCGGGTATCCGAGCGGTGTGGTGGGTGGGTGGTGGTCATCGGAGGGCTACTACGTGGACCGGCTGGGTCGGCCGACGCTGGTGGTCGTCTTTCGGAATCAGTCGACAGAGTTGACGGCGTCGACAATTATCTGGAGGAAGTCCACGATCCGAGGCCCCCAACGGGAGGCCACGTCATCGTCGAGTTCCACGATGCGACCGGTATTCACGGCGGTCAGGTTCTCCCATCCGGGTCGAGCGGCAATCGTCACTGCGTCCTGGGCGCAGCAGCGTGTGTCGGCAAGGAAGATGAGGTCTGGATCGGCATCGAGGATGTATTCCGCCGAGACCTGCGGGTACCCCCATGCCGAGCTGTCGGCATCGGCCGGATCGGCGGCGTTGACTAGACCGGCCAGGGCGTAGACCTCGCCGATGAAGGTTGACGATGTAACGGTGTAGAGAGTGTCATCGAGTTCGTGGTAGTAGCTCAGCGGGTCGTCCCTGAACTCGACGGAGTCGCTCAGGCGAATAATTTCAGCCCGCATATCGGCCACGAGGGTGGTCGCAGCGTTCTCGTGGCCTGTGACCGCACCTAGGACCTCAATCTGGGAGTACGTATCGGCAATGGTGTTGGCAGCTCCCTGCAGAAGAGTGGACACTCCGGCTGCCTCAAGGTTGGCCACAACATCACCCGGGTCGTAAGAGAGGACGACGAGGTCGGGTTGGAATCCGAGAATGGCTTCAACGTTCGGTTCGAAGCTGTTGAGGTCGGTGATCGGGACCTCGGCGGGGTAGTTGGATTGGGCGTCCACGGCCACGACGCGTTCGCCAGCACCGATGGCGAACAGCATCTCGGTGGCCACCGTGGAGATAGACACGATTCGACCCGGGGCGTCATAGGCGGCGGGGCTTTGGTCGACGCCCGGTGAGCCCGACATGGCGACCGATGAATAGGCGCCGCCGCAGGCGGCCAGTCCGACTGTCATGAGGGCTGCGGCCAGTGAGCCGGTCAGTCGGTGGATCATCGGGGTGTCTCCTCTCGTCGAGGAGTCTCCGCTCGATCGGCACGTGAACGGCCGGCCGAACCGGCGCCCTTGCCTCGAGGGTGTCTGGTTCGTGTGACCGGGAGCTGGTTCGGACTCGGACCACTTCTCCATTAGAGGGGTGGTCATTACCGCTGCGGGACAGTGCCGGATTTTCACCGGACTTCGATCTCCTGATCGCCCTGGCATTGTAGCCATGGGGCGCGGCCCCTATGCCGAGTTACGCAGTTGCTCAGGACCAGGTGACATGGGACAAGGCGAGGGTGCTGCAGTACCAGATATCTCGGTGGCCACCGGCCGATAGGAACATGCCGTTGGCGATTCGTGAACCGGTGTCCACTCGGTCGAGCACGCTGCCTGTGGCCACACTGACCACCACCAGGTCGTCTGTGCCGTCGTCGGTGAAGTCGTTGATTACCAGTTCGCCGGACTCCGGGAACACGATGGGCTGCATGCTGGGTCGGACCTCTAGGTGCCAGATGGGCTCCATGGTTCGGTCGTCGATACCGGCAAGCCCACCGTTGATCGAGTCCCAGGCAATGGCTGTGCCGGGAGACGAACCGTCACCCGGTACGTGCACGGGTGGGGCGATGATCCCGCCTCCGGCAATACCAAATGGCGCCACTTCGCGGACATCGTTGGCATCGTTGAGGTTGATTCGGAGCAGGCGTTGGGGGCCGGACCAGGGGGCGGAGCGACGCCAGGAGAGGTCCGGCGGCTGGTTCCATCGCCCGTTGGGTTCGGTGGCGTGGATGGATCGCACCGATTGGATGTCACCGCAGTCCATGATCCAGCAGGCGCCGTCGGACAGGCAGGCGTCCCAGGCCAGTCCCTGATCGCCTCTGGCTGTTCGGTACCGGGGACGCCAGTCGTCAACGACGAGTCGATCGCCATCCACTACGAGTCGCCAGAGGTGTTCAGTACCGGGAACGTAGATGTGTTCGATCGCTGTATCGGCTTCGCCGAGAGTCAGGTCGCCGGCGATCCGTCCCATGGAGCCCTCGGGTAGGACGAGTGGCTCACCGACCAACTCGAGATCGTCGGGGCTGAGTCGGGTGATGGTGGTGCCGCCCTGGCCCTCCAGGCGTAGGTCCTTGGTGATCAGCGTGCCGTCGGCCAGGGCCAGAAGCCCGTTGTGGCTGCGGTCCACGGGTAGGCGTCGCTCGGCCAGCACGGAGAGGTCGTCGGGGTCGAGTCGATGCAGGTACGAGCCGTTCACCGACATGATCGATCCGCCTGCGTGGGCGAGGATGGCCCCGCACCACACGTGTTCGCCGCACGGGAGCTCGGGCGAGGTGGCTAGCGGCTGGAGCGTGTCGATGTCGATCCGCTGGACCCAGCCGAATGGGGGCGGCCCGGTGAAGGCAGCCATGGTGCCGCCCACGTACCACTGGCCGGTGTTTCGCTCGATGGCCATGACGTTCCAACGGCCGTTGTGAACCGTGGTGACGGTGGCGGTGCCGCTGGACGCGTCGAGACGGCCGGTGGCGGTCTTCTGCCGGCGATTCCCGCCGCATTCCACGGGCCATGCCGACGGCCAGTAGCCAGGGTGGAGGGTCGCCCGATCGAGGGAGGTCACGATCCTTGAAGTTAGGTCGGTTCCCGGCTGAGGGGGCAGCCGGACGGTGCTCGGCTGGTCAGGTCCGGAGGAGGCGTTGGATCGCGAGGACGACCTCTTCGATCCGCTCGTCGCCTTCGTGGCCATCTCTCTGGACGGCTTCCCGGACGCAGTGTCGGATGTGGTCGTCGAGTAGTCCAACGCCGACGCCTTGTAGGGCTTTGGTGACCGACGAGATCTGCGTCAGAACGTCTATGCACCATGTGTCCTCGTCGACAAGGCGTTGTAGGCCACGGACCTGCCCTTCGATTCGACGGAGGCGGAGGAGGACGTCGTCCTTGCTGGAGGTATAGCCAACCATAGGGGGTAGGGGTATCGTAGCAGTAATGGTCACTACCGTTGTCCTACCGGTGAAGGGCATGACCTGCGGGGCATGTAGCGCCAGGGTTGGACGCGGCCTGTCTGAGCTTGAGGGGGTTGATTCGGCGACCGTGAATCTGGCCACTGAGCGGGCCACGGTGGTCTTTGATCCCGGAACGCTTGGCGTAGAGGTACTTCGGCGGGCTGTC
>JASLKB010000002.1 GCA_030747775.1 Acidimicrobiales bacterium
CATGGTTGAGTACGGAGAGGACGTGATGATCGTGTTGGACGGTATCACCCGCCTGTCCAGGGCCTACAACCTGGCTGCCCCGGCCACCGGCCGGATCATGTCCGGCGGTGTGGACAGCGGTGCCCTGTACCCACCGAAGCGTTTCTTTGGTGCAGCCCGCAACCTCGAGGAGGGCGGTTCGCTGACCATCCTGGCTACGGCGCTCGTCGACACCGGATCGAAGATGGACGAGGTGATATTCGAGGAGTTCAAGGGCACCGGCAACATGGAGCTGCGCCTGGACCGTCGCATCGCCGAACGTCGCATCTATCCGGCAATCGACGTGGATGCCTCGTCGACCCGTCACGAGGAGCTCCTGTTCGAGCGCAAGCAACTCAACCAGGTGTGGAAACTACGCCGGGTGCTCAACGGCCTGGCCAACGACAACGACACCGGTGCGGCGGCTGGCCTGGAACTACTTATCGACCGGCTCAAGACCTTCAACGACAACGACGAGTTTCTGGTGGAAATCGCCAAGGGCCCGAACATGGGTGCCTGATCGGCCACACGTCACGCGGGTTGCTGAACCCTCGATCGCGCCGCAGACTGGACAAGTTATGAAGCAGGACATCCACCCGAACTACCGCCCCGTTGTGTTCCAAGACCTCTCCGAGGGCACCAACTTCGTGATCCGGTCGACTGTTGAGACCGACGATGTGATCACCCTGGATGATGGCGTGGAGTACCCGCTGGTCAAGGTCGAGATTTCGTCGGCCAGTCACCCGTTCTTCACCGGCACGATGAAGATCGTGGACACGGCCGGTCGCGTCGAGCGCTTCGAGCGCCGGTACGGCCAGCGCCGCAAGGGCTGAGCCGCCCGACGGCAAATTTCCGGCTGAGCTCCTTCCAGCCGGTCGATCGACACCCGATCGGGATCCCGTGGCCCTCGATCCCGAACGTCGCACCGCCCTTCGTGGAGCGAAGTTGCGCGCTTTGGTGGCCGATGCCGCCTCGGGGACTGCGGTCGGTGAGGCCGACGGCAACCATCTGTTCGACGGCACTCGACTGTGGACCCTGGCATCCGAGGACGAGCCGGCCACAGCCCTCGGTGCTGGACTGCTGCGGGCCGGTCGACATGGGGACTCGACCCCGCTGACCGTGTGCTTCGACGATCCATTCGAGGCCGCTCTGGCGGCCCGCAGGGTCGCCGCTCTGGAGCCTTCCCCCGAGGTCCGACTGGTCGACGGCCGCACCCTGGTCGAGGTCGATGCGGCGGGGGAGCCTGAACCGGCACCGGACATCTCGCCTACGGGGTTCGCCGACCGGTTCGACGACCTATGCCGGGGCGTGGGCGTGGATCCGGTCCTAGAGCACGGCACTTGGCGTGGTGAGGTGCTTGGCCTGGAGGTAGCCCGCGCCGTGGATCTGTCCACCGCCGAGCCATCCGTCGAGGTGGGGGTGGGTCGGTTCGACCGAGAGGCCGGGGTCATGATGCGCGGTAATCGGTCCGATGCCGAGGCGTTGGCGGCAGCGGCCGACCTCGTGCGGGCACAACGTCGCCCCGGTGCCGGCGCCCACCCATTGGCCACCCTGGCCCGCGAGCGGTGGCTACGCCGTGACCTGTGTGTCCATCCCGACCGCCTGGACCTGACCGACCTCGAACCCGTCGATCCGGCCGACGAGCGATTGAACCTCCGGGATCCAGCGCCGGCCCCGGCGATCGGTTCCGACGCCAACGGGAGGCGGGTACTGGTGGTCTGCTCGGTGGGTGCCGATCCCCGCCTCGTTCCGGCGATCGCCGAACTGGTGCTGCGCGAGTCGCCCGACCGGGTGCTAGTAGCGCTGCCGACCCGTGACGTGCTGGCGTCGGTGGGGCGGGCGATAGCCCGTCTGCGCGTGCCGACCACCGTTGTGGGCGTGGCCTGCAGCTGGGACGCCTGACCGGTTGCTCCGCTGGTGGTCGTCGGGGTCCGATCCGGGCCTCTCGCTAGCCTTAGTCCGATGCTGGACCAGGTGAAGGCCCTCGAGGCCGAGTACTCCGAGGTCGAGTCCCGGCTCGCCGATCCCCAGGTGATCGGCGACCCCGACCGTCTGCGGGTCGCCGGTCGCCGGTTCAAGGAACTCGAGGAGGTCCTGGCCATTGGCCGTCCGCTGGCTGGCGCCCATGACGACCTCGAGGCGGCTCGCGAACTAGCCGACCTGGCTGAGGGAGACGACCGTGACCAGCTGCGAATCGAGATATCACTACTGGAGGACGAAATCCTGCGCTTGGAGGGCGAGCTCCGTACCTTGCTGCTGCCTAGGGACCCAAACGACGGTCGGCCGGTGATCGTCGAGATTCGGGGAGCCGAGGGGGGTGAGGAGGCCAACCTTTTCGCTCGGGACCTACACGAGATGTACCTAGCCTTCGCTGCCAGCCACGGCTGGTCGGTCGAGTCACTGGAGGCCCGGGAGTCCGACATGGGTGGGTTCAGCGAGGTGATGGTGCTGGTCAAGGGGGATGACGCCTGGACGCGCCTGAAGTACGAGGGCGGCGTTCACCGGGTCCAGCGCGTCCCGGTGACCGAGTCCCAGGGACGGGTCCACACCTCGTCGGCGACTGTCAGCGTGCTGCCCGAGGCCGAGGAGGTCGAGGTCGACGAGAACGACCTACAGGTCGACGTCTACCGAGCGTCCGGTCCGGGAGGCCAGTCGGTCAACACCACTGACTCGGCTGTCCGCATCACCCACAAGCCCACCGGCCTGGTGGTGTCGATGCAGGACGAGAAGAGCCAGCTCCAGAACAAGGTGAAGGCCCTGCGGGTGCTGCGGTCGCGCCTGTTGCAGATCGAGCAGGAGCGGCAGCAGTCTGAGGCATCGGAGGCCCGTCGGGGCCAGATCGGTGGAGGCGGCCGGTCCGAGAAGATCCGGACCTACAACTTCAAGGAGAACCGGGTCACCGACCATCGCATCGGTCTCACCCTCCACAAGCTGGACCGGATCCTGGCTGGTGATCTGGACGCAGTGACCGACGGGCTCCTGGCCGAGGAGCGCAACCGGCAGCTAGCGGCTGGCCTCGAGGACGGGTCGACTGCCGGTGCCTGATGAGGGCACCATCTCGTGGCGCGAGGTGCTGGTCGAGACAGAGTCCCGGCTGGTCGGGTCCGGTCACGATCGGGCGACGGCGGTCCGGGAGGCCCGCTGGATCGTCGAGGAGGCCTCGGGGAGCACATCGGCTGCCGAGCTCGACCTGTTGGCCACCATGAGGGGCATGGCCCGCCACGACGCCATGGTGGAGCGCCGCCTGGGCGGTGAGCCTTTGCAGTACGTGCTCGGGCGATGGCCGTTCCGTACCTTGGACTTGATGGTGGATCGGCGGGTGCTGATCCCGCGTCCGGAGACCGAGGTGGTGGCTGGGCTGGTCCTGGACGAGGTGGATCGGCTGGCTGGGGGACGTGATCCGGTCGTTGAGCCGGTTCTGGTGGCTGACCTGGGGACCGGGTCGGGGGCTATCGGCCTGTCGGTGGCTGTCGAGCGGGTGGGAACCCGGGTGTGGTGCACAGACGTCTCGTCTGACGCCCTGGCTGTGGCCCGGGCTAATTGCGCCGGCCTCGGCAGCCCGGCCCAGCGGGTGACGGTGGCTGAGGGTCTGTGGTTCGACGCTCTACCGGTCGATCTACGGGGCCGGTTCGAGGTGATCGTATCTAACCCTCCCTACGTCGCTCCCGATGAGGACTTACCGGCCGAGGTGCTGGACTGGGAGCCTGGAGGAGCGCTGTTCTCCGATGATCGGGGTATGGCCGACTTGCGGGTGCTCGTCAGCGGGGCGCGGGACTGGTTGGCTCCGGGTGGTGCCCTGGTGTTGGAGATGGCGCCCGACCAGACTGGGCTGATAGCTGAACTGGCCCAGAGCGCTGGCTACGTCGAGGTGTCCGTCCGTCGCGACCTGACCGACCACAACAGGGCGCTGGTGGCCCGCCGGTGATGAGGACCCTGTCGTGATCCTGGACGCGACAACAGATCCAACGGGTGCCGTGGAGGCCGCTGGGGCGTGTTTGCGGTCCGGCGGCGTGGTGGTGCTGCCGACCGAGACGGTCTACGGCGTGGCCGCCTTGGCCGCCGACCCAGAGGCCGTCGGGGAACTGTTCGTTCTTAAGGGCCGGCCAGCGGATCGTCGGGTGGCCGTGCTTGTCGCCGATCTGGACCAGGCTCGGTTGCTGGCCGTGGTCGACGATCGGGCGGTGACGCTGGCCACCACCTATTGGCCGGGGCCGTTGACCATGGTGCTTCCAGCTCTGCCGGGGACCGAGGAGGCGACGGTGGGGGTGCGATGCCCCGATCACGCCCTGGTGCGGGCTATCGCGGCGGCTGTGGGGCCGATCGCCACCACCTCGGCGAACCGGTCGGGTGACCCTACGCCAGCCGGCGCGGCCGCCGCCGCGGCCTCACTGGACCGTGGCTCGGGGAGTGAGCTTTTGGTTCTGGACGGCGGATCCTGTGGTGGAGTGCCGTCCACGGTGGTGGACCTCACTGTCGATCCGGCGGTTGTGCTACGTGCTGGACCTGTGACCATCGCTGACCTGGAGTCGGCGGGGATCAGGGTGAAACCGGGATCGGCCGGTTCGGAGGATGACAGCTAGCCTCGCCTCATGGCTACTATCGCCGTTGGGTCCGATCATGCCGGGTACGCGCTCAAGGAGCAGTTGGCTGGCGAACTGCACGACCTCGGCCACGAGGTGCTGGACTTGGGCGTTCACTCCACCGATCGGGTCGACTACCCGGACTTCGGTGCGGCGGTCGGTCGGGCGGTGGCCGGCGGCGACGCCGAGGCGGGCTTGTGTGTCTGCGGATCGGGCATCGGCATCGCAATGGCGGCCAACAAGATCCCGGGCGTACGGGCGGCCACTGTGCACGACGCCACGTCGGCTCGCCTGGCACGCCAGCACAACGATGCCAACGTGCTGTGCCTCGGGGAGCGTCTCACCGGACCTGAGGTGGCGTCCGAGTCCCTACGAGCGTGGTTGAACGCCGAGTTTGAGGGCGGACGCCACGTCGGACGGATCGAGAAACTGTCGGACCTCGACGGTTCGTTGTACTGATCGGCAGTTTGGCGGTGTATTCGGCGGTCCTGTCTGACCTCGAGACGTTCACCCCGGTCGATCCGCAACTGGATGGCCCGCTTCTCGATGACGGCGACCACGACCGGTTCTCGCACTACGCTCGGAAGTCCGACATCCTGAAGTCGGCGGTGACCGGCAAGCCGGTGGTCGCCTTGTGCGGGAAGGTCTGGGTGCCGGGACGCGACCCAGATCGCTATCAGGTATGTCCGACGTGTCGGGAGATCTACGAGAGGAAGAAGGCTGACGAGATGGGCGGCTGACGCCCTCTGTCGACCGCTTTTGACATGGGCATGATCCGGACACTGCGGGCAGTGGTTCGCATTCGTCGTCGCGAACGGGACCGGACTGCCCGCCGTTTACGGTCCGCGGCCAACGTCGACGACCTGCGCAGCATGGCCCGGCGACGTCTGCCGGCCGGGGTCTTCGACTACATCGACGGCGGTGCCGAGGACGAGTTGACGCTGGACCGCAACGTGCGGGCCTTTCGGGATGTGACGTTTCGACCGAGGGTGCTGCGTGGACTGGGTGCGATAGACACGTCGACCACGCTGCTCGGTCACCCACTGGCCCTTCCGCTGGTGCTGGCGCCCACCGGCTTCACCCGAATCGCCGATCCGGCCGGTGAACTGGCCGTGGTACGGGCCGCTGGGCGGGCGGGTATCCCGTTCACCCTCTCGACCATGGGGACCCGGTCCATTGACGAGTGTGCGGCGGTTGCTGGGCCGGGAGCTCGGCTGTGGTTCCAAGTGTACGCCTGGCGGGATCGGAGTCTCATCAGTGGTCTCCTTGAGCGGGCTGCCGTTTCGGGGTTCGAAGCCATCTGTCTGACCGTGGACACCGCGATGCTGGGCCGTCGCGAACGTGACGTTCGCCGGGGCTTTACCCTCCCGCCCGAGATCGGACCGGGCACGTTTCTCGACGGTATGCGCCACCCGGGGTGGACGTGGCGGCTGCTGCGCTCCGACCCAATCCGGTTCTCCAGCGCTGAGGGACTGGTCGGTCAGGACGGGACCTCGGCCGTTGATCTAGCCGGGTATATGACTGAGCAGTTCGACCATGGGCTGTCGTGGGAGGACGTGGCCTGGCTGCGCACCGTGTGGGACGGGCCAATCTTGATTAAGGGCATCCAGACAGTGGTTGACGCCAAGTTGGCCGTTGAACATGGGGTTGAGGGGATCATCTTGTCCAACCACGGTGGTCGGCAACTCGATATGGCCCCGGCGCCGTTCGACTTGGTTCCGGCGGTGGCCGAGGCGGTGGCCGGGCGAATCGAGGTGATCTGTGATGGTGGGATCCGCCGGGGGTCCGACATCGTCAAGGCCGTGGCCGCGGGTGCGAATGCGGCGATGGGCGGTCGACTGTTCCTCTACGCACTAGCTGCGGCGGGTGAGCGGGGTGTGGATCACGTGTTGGACCTGCTGCGCACCGGGACCGAGCGCACCATGGCCCTGGTCGGGGCGTCCACGGTGGCTGACCTCGGCCCTGAACTGCTCGAACCCCGCTGACGGGTCCCCGGCAGGGCCTCATTGAAAGCGCCGTCAGTTTTCACGGGGGGGCGTGGTCATTGGGGGACGGTTGGCGGTGGTGCCCGGGCGTTCGGCCCCCCGGAAGGCCCCAACCACGGTGGTTCGCTCGGCGTCGAAGTGTGCGGTCTCGTTGGTGCTAGCCACCGAGCAGTAGGGGTCATTGGCTCCGTGGCCATCGATGCTGGGAGGCGTGACCTCTACACGGCTGATTGAGGTGTAGTCGAGGCGGAAGCCAGCTCCGGCGTTGCCGACCACGTGGGCGAGGATGGTTCGGATGGTGCCGCCGTGGCAGGCCACCAGTACCCGTTCGCCCGGTGGGTTGCGGCACAGGTATTCCCAGGCAGCCACTACCCGGTCCCGGAACACCTCCGGGGTGTCCCAGCCGATCTCCTCGTACCGCTTCTCACAGATGAGGTCCCAGTAGGTTCCGCCCTCGGTGGGGAGCAGTTCGGTGGGAAGGTAAGTGTGGGCTCCCCGGTCGATCTCGTCGAAGTCGTCGACGATCTGAGGGGTGATGCCTTGGCCAGCGCACGTTCCGGTAACAGTCTGGATGGCTCGGGCCTTGGGGCTGGTCACTACGGCGTCGATGGATTCGCACGCCAACCAGGAGGTCAGGCGATCGGCCTGCCACCTGCCGATTTCATCCAAGCCGGGGTCTGCGATAGCGGGGGAGTTGACGACGTGTTCGGGGCGCCCATGGCGGACGAGAATGACGTGCACGGTTGGCGACGGTATCCGGAGCGGGTCAGGCACCCGTTGGGCCGATGGGTTCGGTGCCAGAGGCGGTGAGCACGCCAACCAGGACGTCGACGAGGTGTCGCTCGTACGACGGGGCGTCAAGGTTGGGTTGGCCGTGGTCGAGTTCCCCGGCTCGGGCGGCCAAAGACACCGTCATGAGTTGGATCATGGCGAGCAGTCGAGCCTCTCGAATAGCGGCTTGATCACCGGAGGCAAGGCTCTCGAGGATGGTTAGTGCCCGCTCTAGGTGGGTCTGGTGCACACCAGTGGGTGCATCGCGCCACGCCGGGAACCGATCCGAGAGTTGGTTCACGATTCGGACGTATCGGCGACCCCCGGGGTCGTCCAGCACCTGAGTCATGGGGCGGACTAGGGCGTCGACCAGGTCCCGGATGCCTGGCGCGTCGGCGGAGATGTTGGCCAGCAGGTCGCCGCGATGGGCATCGATGGGGTTGCCATGGTCGGCCAGGATGGCGTCCAGTACCCCTTGCCGGGAGCCGAAGTGGTACGTCAGCGCTGAGGCGTTGCGTTGGCCGGCCGCCCGGACGATGGCGCCGGTGGCCGCCTGCCACACCCCGACCTCAGCGAAGAGGCGCTCAGCCTCGACGAGGAGGCGCGCTCGGGTCTCCGAGCCGTCGCGGGCCATGGCCAGTTGGGTTTCCGGTCGGGCTCTGGGCCGAGTCTGGGATCTAGCCCAGGGGGAGCAGGGCGGTGGTCGGGATGACCGACACGTCGATGCCCTCGGGCACCGAGTGCTGGAAGTCCGGGAAGCGGCGTTGGGCGGTGGCCCGGTAGCGGTCGGTGGAATGTGTGCGGTCGCGGTCGTACTCGGGGATGACCTGGTCGCCGAACAACTCAATCATCTCAAGGGTCTGGTCGTGGGTCAGGCCTTCGGTGGGGAGGCCGAAGACAACCTGGTCGCAGCCCACCTCCTGGTAGCGCTTGACCTGTTCGCAGACCTCCTCTGGGTTGCCGCACAGCATGTAGCCACCCTCGATGGCCATGTCCAGCAACTCATCGGTCCAGCCCGGGTCGATAGGGGCGTTCGGCCAGACGATGGCGTCCGGGGACTTGGGCATGGTGTCGTGGTACATGTTGACCATGGTCACCAGGTAGCCGCGACCCTTCTCCATGGCCACCTTGCGGGCCTCGTCGCGGTCTTCCAGACAGATGCAGGCGTTGGTCATCATCACGTTGTCGTTCTTGTACTGGCCGATCTGTTCGACTGGGTCCTGGATGGCCTCTTTGTAGGCGTCGACCCGACCCTTCAGGTTGTGGATGGGTTCGAAGTTGAAGGCGATGGCACCGATGCCCAGGGAGCCGGCTTTGGCGAAGGTAGGCGGGTTGCCACATGCCACCCAGATCGGGGGGTGGCCCGGGCCGTACGGCTTTGGGAGGATGTTGTGAGGGGTGGGGACGGTGAAGAACTCGCCGTCGAAGTCATAGTCCTTCTGCTCCCACATGCGCGGAATCTCGCGGATGACCTCATCCCACTGGGCCTTGGTCTCGCTGGGATCCATGACGTTGAAGGTGCGCAGCTCGTGGCTGCCGGCGCCTCGGCCGGTGCCGAACTCGAACCTGTTGTTGGTGAAGTGGTCGAGCATGGCGGCCCGCTCGGCAATGCGGACTGGGTGTTCCTTCCTGGTCGGGAGACTGGTGATGGCCGAGCCGAGGTGGATGTAGTCGGTCTGGGCGGCTACCCAGCCCATCACCGGGGCCGGTGCCGACATGTGGCTGTACTCGGTCAGGCCGTGGTGCTCACCGAACCAGACGTACTTCCAGTTGTGTTTGTCGGCGAGGATGGCGTACTCAGCCTCGCGCAGGAGTTCGGTGTGCTCGCTCTCGCTGTCGTGGGCGGCCGGTCCCGGGGTGTAGCCATTGCTGAAGATGCCGAATTCCATGGGTGCCCTCCGGAACATACTAATGAGTCTCATTAGTATGGAGGAACGATCGGTCAAGGTCAAGCCTTTTCGACCCAGTCCGGCCGGCTGGCCACCACGACGGTACGGTCCGGCCGATGGATGGGCCCCAGCACTGGCGAACGCACTTGTCGGAGAGGTCCACCGGGTTTCTCGATCCCTCAGGATCTTTCCCCCTGCCCGAGCCGGGCACGTTGGCGGGGGCATGGACCGCGGCGCTTACCCCCGATCCTGATCGGCCCCTGCTCTGGGGTGTGGTCGGTGGGGGGCCGGCCCGCTGGGTGACCCGGGGCGAGTTCCTAGACCGCACCGTGGCTGCCGCCAGTCGGCTGTCCGCTGTCGGACTGGTGGCCGGTGACCGGGTTCTGGTCTCGGGCCCTTCGACGGTTGACCTGGCCGTGGCTCACGTGGCCTGCCTGCGGTCGGGACTGGTCGTGGTGCCGGCCAATGGGTCGTACCGCGAGGCCGAGTTGGCACACGTGCTCGCCGACTGCAGACCCCGGGCCGCACTGGTTGACCACGACCGATGGGCCGACCTGATCGCCAACCTGCAGCCGAACCTGTTGGTGACCACCACCGACTTCCAGGGGCTGGAGGTTTCCGACGGCTTCGATGGGGTCGATGCCCCTATTCCGGAACTGGACTCGGCGGGGCCCGACGATCCGGCGATCATCGGTTATACCTCGGGTACGACCGGCCGCCCCAAGGGTGCGGTGCTGACCCAGGCCAACTTGTTGGCCGGGGCCCATTCGGTGAGGGTGGCGTGGCGGTGGACCGACGCCGACCGACTGGTGCTCTGCCTGCCGCTATTCCACATGCACGGTCTGGGCGTGGGCTTGCACGGGACTCTCTTGGCTGCCGCATCGGCCATTCTCCAGCCGAGATTCGACCCCGACGCCGTCCTGGACGCCGTCGAGGTCCACGCTGCAACTCTCTTTTTCGGCGTACCTACCATGTACCACCGCCTCGCAGGACACGACCGGGTGAGCGGCCTGGGAAGCCTGAGACTGTGCGTATCTGGCTCCGCACCATTGACCGCCGACCTTCACGGACGCCTGGCCGATCGGGCCGGGGTGCCGGTCCTCGAGCGCTACGGCATGACCGAGACGGTGATGCTGGTCTCCAACCCGTACGAGGGCCACCGTCGTCCAGGATCGGTGGGCATCCCACTGCCGGGCGTCGACGTCCGCCTAGGGGGAGGGGATGACGAGATCGATGGCCCGTCCGGCGAGATCCTGGTTCGGGGTCCCAATGTGTTCGCGGGTTATTGGGAGCGCCCAGAGGCCACCGCTGAGGCGTTCGTGGCTGATCCAGACGGTGGTGACCCGTGGTTCCGGACCGGGGACCTCGGGGCGGTGGACGACGACGGCTACCTGTCCATCGTGGGACGGGCCAAGGAGCTGATCATCAGCGGTGGTTTCAATGTGTACCCCCGAGAGGTCGACGACGTTTTGTCATTGCACCCGGCGGTGGCCGAGGTGGCCGTCGCTGGCCTCCCGTCCCCCGAGTGGGGTGAGGAGGTCGTGGCCTGGGTGGTGCCGGCCGTCGGGCATGAGTGTCCGGACGTGGACGAATTGCGGTCCTTTGCCCAAGACCACCTGGCTGCCTACAAGGTGCCCCGGCGAGTGGTGGCCGTGGAGGCCCTGCCCCGCAACGCCTTGGGCAAGGTCACCCGCCACGAACTCCAGCTTCCCGACTGATTATGAGTAGCGGCGGTGCGCGAGGCTCGGTGTATGAGTGATCACCTGCCTCCGACCCGGGTGGACTTCCACTTCGACGTGATCTGCCCGTGGGCCTACCAGACCTCGTTGTGGATGCGCGAGGTGCGTGACCGCCTTGACTTGGAGGTCGACTGGCGGTTCTTCAGCCTGGAGGAGGTCAACCGGGTCGACGGTAAGAAGCATCCGTGGGAGCGGGAGTGGTCCTACGGATGGTCGATGATGCGCATAGGCGCCCTGCTCAAGCGGGAGGACCCAGCACTCAACGATGCCTGGTACCTGCGTTCGGGGACCGCCTTGCATGTCGAGGGCCGCCAACCCCACCGCCCCGAGGTGGCCCGTGACCTGCTGAGGGAGATGGACCTCGACCCCGGTCTGGTCGATTTAGCTCTAGCCGACGAGACCACCCACGATGACGTCCGGATCGACCACGAACGGGTGGTCGCCATGGGCGGTTGGGGCGTGCCGACCTTGGTGTTCCCCGGTGTCGACACCGACGACTCTCGCAAACTGTTCGGGCCTGTCCTGATCGACCCACCGACCGGGGAAGCCGCCGAACGCCTGTGGTCGATGGTTCTGGGGTGGCTTGAGTTCCCTCACTTGTATGAACTTCAGCGCCCCAAGACCCCAGCCGACCTGCACGCAGTTAGCGAGGTGTTCAAGCCTTACCTCGAAGCCCGGGAGTGGAACACGGTGGCCAATCCGACCCCCTGATGGCCTTGCCGCAAATGCGACAGGTCGCCTGGACTCGGACTAGTAATCCTCACCAGAGCAGGAATCCCCTAACACCAGGAGCGACATGAACATCGAACTGGACCGCGACCACATCCTTGGCGGGTTGGCCGAGATCTGGACTGAGTGGTCCGATTGGGCCGAGGACTTGACTGAGGCTGACTGGGCCACGCCGAGCCGGTGTCCGGGGTGGACCGTCCAGGACAACCTGGCCCACATCATCGGTACCGAGCGGATGCTGCGGGGTGAGACGGCCCCTGATGTGGAGTTTCCGACTGACCACCTTAAGAACGCCATCGCTTCGGGCAACGAGCAGTGGGTGGAGTCGATGCGGTCGATGTCGGGAGCCGAGGTGCTGGCCGACTTCCGGACCGTGTCTGCCCAGCGCCTCGAGCATCTCAACGTCATGACCGACGAGGAGATCCTGAAGGTTGGCTGGTCACCCGTGGGCGAGGTGCCGTACCTCCGGTTCATGCACGTGCGGGTCTACGACTCGTGGCTGCACCTTGAGGACTGTCGGGCACCGCTGGGTCACCAGCCCTCAACTGGTGGTCGACCAGCCGAAATGGCGGTAGCCGAGGTGACCACGGCCGCTGGGTTCGTCATCGGTAAGAAGGCTGGGGCACCTGATGGCAGCCGGGTCGAGGTCACCCTCACCGGTTCGGTCGAGGGCGTCATTCGGGTAGCTGTGGACGGACGAGCCGCGGTGGTCGAGCAACTGGATGGCGAGCCCACGGTGACCCTGGCCATGTCGTACCACGACTGGCTAGCGCTAACCGGCGGGCGAGTTGATCCGCAGCCGCTGCTGGATGACGGGCGGGTGGCGGTTGGCGGTGACGTGGATTTGGCCCGACAGATGGCCGTCCGCCTGGCGTTCACTATTTGATCATTCGCTAGTCCGACCTGTCGGACGAGATGGTGTTCAGTCGATCCGTAGGTGGCCCATGGGTATACCGGTTCCGCTTGCCGTGCCGAAGACCAGCAGGTCGCCGCCGCCGAGGTCCAACTTGTCCTGATGGCCGAAGCCTGTGCCGACCGACGATGCCCATTCGTTGAACTGGAGCCCGTCGGTCGATCCCACAACACAGGAATCGTCTCCCAGGGTGAAGCTCAGTAGGTATCCACCCGATGGTCGTCGCTCTACCGAAGAGAGGCTGATACGGGCTGGGGTTCGGAGTGGTCCGCCGTCACCGCGGTCCCGGTCGGCGTCGGAGAAGCCGCGGACACCTGACGATGACCCAACCCGTTCACCGGGGTCCACGGTCCAGGTGAGCATGTCGGTCGACGAGGCGCTGTGGATCCTCGACGTGAAGTCGTCTCGATCCTCGTTTGACGGTGAGGCACCGTTTGGCCCGAATCCCAGCTGATAGTCCACGTATAGACGCCAGCCGTCGTCGGTGGCCACGATGTCGTAGCCGGCGAAGCCCACCTCAAAGCCCCGGAAGCTGGTCAGGCCAACGTCTGCCAGGGTGAGCCGCGTCCCCGCTTCCTGGGTGAACTGGAGTCCGTCGTCGGACAGGAAGGAGAAGATCGTCGACGTGGTTCGGGCGAACATGCGGGTCCGGCCGTCCGGCAGCGGGAAGATACGCCTCCAGGCGAGGTCGTGACGTGGTTGCCCATCGTCACCCAACAATTGGTAGCCAGCCTCTGGTTCGAAGTTGAGGGTCCCGTATGGGGACTGGGCCGGTGTGGTTGAGCGCCAGGCCTTGTCGCCGTCGCCTTCGAAGAAGAGGCGGACGTGGCCATCTGGCAATAGCACCGAGGTGGGGTCGGCGATGAACTTGATCCCCTGGTCCATGCCGTCCACCAGTGGGGTGAGGCCGTCAGGTAGGCCGGGTGTGGCGTAGGTGATGGGCCAACCGAGGTCTACGTAGGCCATCGAAATCGGCTCGCCTAAGCAGGGCCAGGCGTCGTCGGAGGGAGGAGGGGAGTTATCCGGATCGGGCTCGCCCTCGTCCGCTCGTCCCCGATCGTCGTCTGGGTCGTTGCGGTCTTCGGGCTTGCCCTCGTCCAGGCTGAGGCATCGGCCCACGATCTCCATCTCCTGGTGGGAGGGCCAGACCTCGCTTCGGGCCAGGCTCATGACCCGGCTGCCGCCCAGCCTGGAGTCGAGGCACTGGGTGACTGGTCCGGGGGTATTCGATAGGACCGAGGGATCCCAGCCTTCCGGCCGTTTGGGCGATCCAGATTCCTCCGGGTACTCCCCAGGGGGGTCGCCCTGATCCTCCTCGTACAGGGGTTCGTCCGGAATCGGGGCGTTCGTGGTGGTTGGGGCGTTCGTGGTGGTTGGGGCGTTCGTGGTGGTTGGGGCGTTCGTGGTGGTTGGAGCGGTCGTGGTGGTTGGTGCGGTCGGGGTGGTTGGTGCGGTCGTGGTGGTTGGTGCGGTCGTGGTGGTTGGTGCGGTCGTGGTGGTTGGTGCGGTCGTGGTGGTTGGAGCGGTCGTGGTCTCAGCCACCGGCGTGGTCGCCTCTACTGGGTCGGGAGAACCGGTGGAGGAACAGGCTGACAGGAGGAGGAGTATCGCCGCCACAACTCGAATCCGCATTGGTCGGACTCTAGGTCGGGACACGGGTCGGCCCTAGAGTCGAGGGGATGTTCGGACAGCGACTGCTCACCATCCCTGATCCTGTTGACGCGTTGCCGGGCCGTAGTGAGGCCATGCCGGTCCCAGCCGCGCACCACGTGAACGGTCGGCCATTGGTCGGGCCGTACCCTGATGGCGTCGACACTGTCGTAGTAGGCATGGGTTGTTTCTGGGGTGCCGAGCGGATGTTCTGGGAGACGCCCGGCGTCTGGACCACCGCCGTGGGTTACGCCGGGGGCCACACGCCGAACGCCACATACGAGGAGGTCTGTACGGGTCTCACCGGGCACAACGAGGTTGTCCTGGTGGCCTGGGACTCCGGTGTGATCAGCCTGACTGACATATTCCGGGTGTTCTGGGAGGGCCACGATCCCACCCAGGTCATGCGCCAGGGAAATGACGTCGGCACCCAGTACCGGTCGGGCATCTACTTGGTCGATGGTGCCCAACGGGCGGTTGCCGAGGCCACCCGTGACGCCTTCGCCTCTGCGCTAGACAGAGCGGGTCATGGGGAGATCGCCACCGAGATCGTGGATGGCTCGGACTTCTTCTATGCCGAGGAGTACCACCAGCAGTACCTGGCCAAGAACCCCATGGGCTACTGCGGCCTGGGTGGCACCGGCGTGTCCTGTCCGGTCGGCACGTCCACCTGAGGGACCTGAATCTCCCGAACGACCTGGTCAGGCGTCGAGAACGGTGACCGTGCCAGCGGTGCCATCCACCTCAACCAGGGCGCCGTCGGGGATTCGACGGGTGGCACCGTCCACTGACACCACGCACGGGATGCCCAACTCGCGAGACACGATTACCGCGTGGCTCATCAGGGCCCCCACGTCGACCACCACGGCCGCCGACGGCAGGAACAGTGGGGTCCACGCCGGGTCGGTAATGGGGGCCACCAGCACCTCGCCCGGCTCCAGGTCCAACGCATCAGCGGGGTCCATCACGATGCGGGCCCGACCCCGGGCTACGCCCTGGCAGCCCGACGCCCCGGTGAGCACGTCTCCCGGACGGGCGACGGCGTCGACCGAACGTGCGGCCTGTTCGGCCTCCAGTTCCTCAATAGTGGGTACTTCGTCCTGGCTTGTGATGAAGAAACGGGGCTCGACTGCCGCGTACCGGTCGAACAACGCACCCCGTTCGGCCAGAACGTCAGCGAACGCCGATGGATTGACCAGGTAGGCCGGCAACTCATCCAGCGGATCCAGAAGAGCGACTCGCACTGGGTCTGGGTCACCGCCCTTCTCGGCGGCCCTCCGGACCAACTCTCGGTACACCTGCTTGGTGGGTGCGCCAATGCGTATGGCTCGGTCCCGGGTGGCCTCGCGGGCCTGGGCCCACCACCCGGTGGCGGCTAACGCCTTGTCGAAGTTCCGTCGATCCAGTCCCTTGACGTGGGGGCGGACGACCGCTACGGCGGCCTCCCGCCTCGCCCCGTCGTCGGCCAGTCGGGCCGCGGGATCGAGGTCGTGGTCGGCCATACGCATGCGGTCGATGGCCACCAGAGCCAGTTCCGGGGTGTTTTCCCAGTTCCGGGACGAGAGCTCCCAGTCGTTGGGTCCCCGGTGGCCGTGATCGGAGGTGAACGCGGCGAAGTCGTCCAGGAACGTCGCCACTGCCTGGTCCCCGTCGCGCCGTGCGGCCAGTCGGTCCAATAGGCCGTCCATGCCGTCGTCGAAAGCGGTGGCCACCGATGGCCGCTCGCGGACTGTTCGAGCGATGGCGTATAGGTCCCGCGCGTACTCGGCCGACTTTACGTTCCCGGCCGACCCCAGGAGGTGGGTGACAAGGCCGGGTTGGCCAGCCGCCGCGCAGGCGTCGGCGAGGGCTCCGGCCACGATCGACGCCAGACCCGAGGAGAGCATGTGGTTATGGAAGGCCGGCCCGAAGGCCTCTGGAAAGGCGTGGAGGTAGGCCAGCAGGTCCTCGTCGGGGGCGTCCATTGGAGGGCAGGCGGCCCGGTGGGCGTCAGCCCGGGCAACGCTGTCGGCGACCATGGACGGCATGGCTTTCGTGCCCAGCGCGCCCAGCACGGACCGCAGGATGCGCAGCGTAGACCCGAGGTTCCGGTCACCCTTCCGAGGCTCGTAGGGCGGAGGGTCGCCCTCGCCAAAGAAGGCTACGTCGATGGCCTCCGGTGACGAGCCGGGGGCCCGGACGCCGAGGATCCGCAGATACGAGAGGTTCAGGTAGGCGTAGCCTCCGTATAGACCGATGATCACCGGATCGTCATCGGTGAAGTCGCTCTTCACGGCTACTCCCAACTCGGCGTAGGCGTTCCGCCAAGCTCGCTCGGCGGCGATCACTCCCAGCCGGTAGGACAGCGGGGTGAGGACCTCAGGGAACACCTCACCGACGTTGCCCCGGGTGTTGATGGGCCAACGGTCATCGACCGTGCCCTCGATGATCCACGACGTTCCCATGGTCCCCCTGCTGTTCCTACTGGATCGATCGTCCAGCGGGTTGACGTTAGGTCACGTCCAGTGGCCCGCTCCAGCCGCGGATTTCAGTCCAAGACGGAGGCTGCGATCAGTTCCTCGAGGTGGTCGTCGTCGAACCAGTTGAGCTGCCAAGACTTGGCCCGACGGAAGTAGAGCTGGGCATCGCACTCCACGGTGAAGCCCATGCCTCCATGCACCTGGATAGCCACTCCGGTCACGTCCCGGCAGGTCTGGGTAGCGAACAGCTTGGCCATGGGGGCCAGCGTGGACACGTCACGGCCTTCGTCACGCGACCAGGCGGCCCGGTGCACCAGAACCCGTGCACCGTCGATGGCTGTAATGCCGTCGGCCAGGTAGTGGCTGATCGACTGGAACGCCCCGATGGGCTTGTCGAACTGGTGGCGCTCCTTGGCGTACTGCGTGGTCAGGGCGTGGGTCGCCTCCGCTGCCCCCACGGCCTGGGCGGCCACCAGCACGATGGCGTCGGCCATGACCGTCGACCAGGTGGCCCAACCGGTGCCCGCGGGGCCGATGCGGTCCGTGGCCTCCACCCGGACGCGGTCGAGGTCCACTCGGTATTGGGTATCGCCGGCCACCGTCGGCTGGAGGGTCAGCGTCACGCCCTCGTCGGTGGGGTCGACCAGGAATAGGTCGACCGCCTCGGCGGCGCCGGTCCTAGCCAGGACGACCAGCCGGTCGGCCGACGAGGCGTAGGGCACGTGGCGCTTCGGTCCTGACAGGACGAACCCGTCTCCGTCGGCGACGGCCGGCAGTCGCACGCCGGTCGGACCCGAGCCGTTGTCGGGCTCCAGCCAGGCCACCGACAGCACGGCCTCTCCCGAGGCGATGCGGGACAGCCAATCGGCCTGCTGGGCATCGGACCCGGCGGTGGCCAGCACGCCGCCAGCCACGACCGACGACGCCAGGTGGGGTGACGGTACGAGGCTGCGCCCCAGTTCTTCGTAGACCACCACGGCGTCCAGTAGGCCCATACCCGACCCCCCGAGGACCTCGGGGGTCATCAGGCCGGTCAGCCCCATGGCGGCCAGCCCCTGCCAGAAGGCTTCGTCGTAGCCCTTTGGGTCGTCCTCCAGTGCACGAACCGAGTCCGCGGCATCGGCGCAAAGGCCGCGGACGGCATCGCGGAGCATGTCCTGTTCCTCGGTGAAAGCCAGGTCCACGGGTTCTCCTATGGGCGCCAGGCGTCACCGCGGCGCGCCCAGGGGTTGTCGTCGTTGTCGAGGGGGAGGGCCACACGGGTAGCGCACGTGGTGGTGGCCACGTCTCCCACCATGAGGGCCACGTCCAAGTCGATCCAGCCGCAGCCGGTGTCGTCGACCTCGGTACCGGTCACCGTGGCCGTGAAGATCATGTGGTCGCCGGGGAACACGGGCGTGTTCATGCGGAAGGTCATGCGCCCCAGCCGACCGGTGGGTCCGGTCCAGTCGGTCACGTAGCGCTCGAACCAGGCAGCCTGGTTCGGGGTGTTGAGGAAGATATCCCGCGTCCCATTGCGGTTGATGGCAAAGTCCCGGTCGTGGTGCATGGGGCGCCAGTCCCGTGAGGCGAGGGCACCAAGCACGACGGTGGTGGCCGTGACGTCGATGCCCAGCTCGGGCAGGACGTCGCCGACCGATACGTCTCCGTGGACCAGTCGCTCCATGGCCTCGCTCACGAGCCGGCCACCGTGGGTCGTCGGTAGCCAAAGGCGGTGTAGGACTCGACGCCAAGCAGGGCGTCGTTCTGGTTCAGGTACTCCACATCGATGGTCCAGAAGCGGCCGTGGCCTAGGCGGGTGGTCTTGGGCTCGCTGATCGATCTCAGGATCTGCCGGGACCTGACCTGGTCGCCGATCCGGACCGGGTCGTGGAAGGTGTTGGTATTCGACGAGATGATGGCCTCGGGGAGGTCCAGGTCGTCCTTGAGGTCGAAGTGGGCCTGGAGCGGCACGGCCGGTTCGGTTCGACCCGGCGACCAGTGGTGAGGGCGGAACCAGACCGAGAGCATGGTCGGCGGGGCGATGGGGCCGTCGGTCAGGGCATCTGCCACCTCGTCGTCCCAGAACAGCGGGTTTCCGTTCTCGACAGATGCACAGGTCGTCCAGATGTAGCCGTGCTCGACGGGAAAGCCCCCCTCCTCCTCGTACTGGATGAGGCCGATGCGGTCAGTGACCGCCTCGGGGACGGGGGGAAGTTCCGGCGTGACGGCCTCGGCGTTCATGCAATCGCCCCGTCGGCTCGCAGGTTGGCCAACTCCATTGCATCCAACCCGGCCCAGGTGAGGACTTCGTCGGTGGCCGGCTGGGCCATATCGTGCACCGGTAGGTCGGAGGCGTCCACCTGACCGGCCAGCGGGGCGGCCACCTGGGCGATGAGCCCGGCCGTCGGGTGGGTCACCTGGGTGAAGGCGCCCCGGGACTGGAACTGTTCGTCGGCCAATAGTTCAGGTACGTCCAGTACCGCGGTGACGCAGGTGTCGGCCGGCCCTAGGAGGTCCACCCACTCGTCACGGCCTCGGGCGGCGAAGGCTGCTGTGAAGTCGGCCCGCATGGCGTCCACGGCTTCGTCGTCGTACTGGTGGTCTGCCCACCGGTCACAGCCCAAGCTTCGGCAGAGGTTGGCGAAGAAGCGGGGTTCGATGGCACCCACGGCTAGCCAACCTCCGTCGGCCGCCTCGTAGAGGTCGTACCAGGCGTACCGGCCGGTGAGGAGGCCGTGGCGTGGCCCGGGCTCGGTACCGTCGGCCAGGTACTCGTCGACGGCTAGGGACATGAGCGATAGCACGCCGTCGGCGATGGATACGTCGAGGTGGGTGCCCTCGCCGGTGGTCGCCCGGGCAGTGAGGGCAGCGCAGATGGCGGCTACCGCGTGCAGTCCGCCGCCGGCGCTGTCGGCCACTGTGGCACCGGGTAGAGCCGGCCCGCCGTCGGCGGTCCGGCCCGAGCAGTGGAGGTAGCCGCCGACGGCCAGGTAGTTGAGGTCGTGGCCCGCCCACTGGGCCCGGGGACCCGTCTGGCCAAAGCCGGTAGTCGAACACAGCACGATGCCCGGGTTGGCGGCCCGTAGCGCCTCGTAGCCGATGCCCAGGCGGTCCACGACACCCGGTCGGAAGCTCTCGATGACCACGTCGGCCTCGCTGGCCAGCCGCAGGAAAGCACTCCGACCACCATCGGATTTGAGATCCAGGAGGACGCGACGCATCCCCCGGTGGGCGCTGTACGCATAGGTCGGTGGGGTGATCTGCACATCGGCGTCGCGAGGCACTGGACCCACCTTGATGACGTCGGCACCCCAGTCGGCCAGCCACCTGGCGGCACGCACCGCGGGCCCCACCGAGGCAAGGTCAAGCACGGTGATGCCGTCGAGGAGGGGGCGGTCGGTGGTCATGTCAGGGCCGGGTCGTTCTGGAGCATTCCGGTCAGAAGTTCTTGGGGAGGCCCAAGCCGCGGCGGGTGATGATGTTCTTCTGGACCTCGGAGGTGCCGCCACCGATGGTGTCCAGCACCGTGTAGCGGTAGGTCGACTCGGCTCGCCCGACCATCGGTGCCTCCTCGGTGCCCACCCTGAGTTGGGTGCCGGGGCCGCCCAGGTCCATTGAGGCGTCGGCTAGCACCTTGGAGAATTCGGTGGTGAATAGCTTGTACTCCGAGGCCTCGATTGTTGGGGGTGCACCACCGGTGGCCTCGGCCTTCACCGAGGCGTCCACGACCCTCAGGCCCATGCACCGGGCCACCTCGGCGGTGGTGGCGAGTCGGGCGATCCGGGACCGGACTTTTGGGTCGTCCTTGAGTGGTTGGCCGTCGCGGGAGGCGGTGCGTACGTGCTCGACGAGCAGGTCGAGACGCTGCTTGACCGGCGAGAAGGTGAACATGGTGAACCGTTCGAGGTCCAGGGCCTGGGAGATGTATTGAAACCCGTGGTCCAACTGGCCGACCACGTACTCGTCAGGGACGAACACATCGTCGAAGAAGACGTCGTTGGTGCGCTCATCGCCCATCGTCCAGATGCCCTGCACGGTGATGCCGGGATGGTCCAGCGGTACCAGGAAAAGGGTGATGCCCGAGTGCTTGGGGGCGTCGGGGTTGGTTCGGGCGCCCACCCAGTACCACTCGGCGAAGTGGGCTGACGTAGTCCAGGTCTTCTGGCCGTTGAGGATCCAGCCGCCGCTGGTCTCGGTGGCCTTGAGCTTCATGGCCGCGGCGTCTGAGCCGGCCTCGGGTTCGCTGTAGCCGACCGCGAACTCCACCTCGTTGGCAAGGATCTTGGGCAGGAATTCCTCCTTGAGGAACTCTGAGCCGTGGGCGATCAGGGTCTTGCCGATGATGCCGACGCCCTTGCCGATCTGGGGGCCACCACGCGCGGCGAGGGCCTCGTTGAGGATGTACTCGTAGACGCCCTCGCCCTCCTGGCCGCCGTACTCTTTCGGCCAGGTGATGCCCAGCCAGCCCTGCTCGCCCATCTTCTTCATCAGCGCTCGGCGCTTGGGCGTGTCGACGATCTGGGCCATGTTCTCCCGGGTGGGGTCGAATACCTCGGGATCGTCATTGGCGTCGAGGAACGCCTCGACCTCGGCCCGGAAGGCCTCTTGCTCGGGAGTGAAGTCGAAGTTCATGGGCGTCTGCTCTGGAGGAAGGTAATCTGACGGTCCGTCAGATAAGAACGGTATCGGAGGCGCAAGCCATGAACACGACCAGGGGAATCCTCGCCTATGGCGCCCACGTCCCCTACTGGCGACTCGACCGGTCCGAGATCGCCTCGGTCATGGGCGGGACAGCTGACGGTGGCCACCGCGCCGTGGCCTCCTTCGACGAGGACACCACGACCATGGGAGTGGCCGCCGCCCGTCGGGCGTTGGCCACGACATCGGGACCGGCTCCCGACGCCCTCTGGTTCTCCACCGTGGCGCCGGCGTACCTCGACAAGACCAACGCCACGGTGGTGCACGCCGCTCTCCGACTCGACACCTCGATCCCGGCCCTGGACTTCGGTGGCGCACAGCGGTCGGCCGTGGGCGCCCTTCGGGCGGGCCTCACCGGCCCGGGCCGAACCCTGGTGGTGGCCTCTGACATCCGGATCGGCCTGCCTACCGGACCCGAGGACGGCGGGGGCGGTGACGCCGCGGCAGCAATCCTCACCGGATCGTCTGACGACGGCCCACTGCTGGCCGAGTACCTGGGCGGCGCCACGGCTACCGGTGAGTTCACCGACCGCTGGCGTACACCGGGCAGCGCCCACTCCCGCACGTGGGAGGACCGCTTCGGCGAGCAGGCCTACGTGCCCCTGGTCAGACGGGCATGGGCCGACGCCCTGGCCGCCACTGGCTTGACCGCCGCCGACGTCACGGTCGCCGTGGTTACCGGGTTGCACGACCGGGCTACCAAGAAGGCCGCTGCTGGCCTCGGGGTGGCCGTGACCGACGACCGGTCGGCCACCGTAGGCAACGCCGGGGCCGCCCATCCGGCCCTGCTGCTGGCCGACGTGCTGGACGGCGCCGAGGCCGGCGCCGTGGTGGCTCTCGTGGTGCTGGCCGACGGCTGTGAGGTGCTGTTGTTCCGGACCACCGACGCCCTTCCGGCCGGCCGGCCGGCCCCCTCGGTGGCCGCTCAGTTGGAGGACCGGGCCGACGTGGCCTACGCCCGCTACCTGTCGTGGCGGGGCCTGCTGGAGGTCCAGCCCCCCAACCGGCCCGAGCCGAACAGACCGTCGTCGTCGGCTGCTCTGCGCCGCACCGACTGGAAGCACGGCTTCGTCGGGGCCACTGACCGCATGACCGGCATTACCCACCTTCCGCCTAGCCGGGTGGGCATCGCCGGTGGACAGGTGGACGACATGGACCAGGCACCGATGGCCGACGCCATCGGCACCATTGCCACCTTCACCGTGGACCATCTCGTCTATTCCCAGAGTCCTCCTGTGGTCTTCGCGGTAGTCGACTTCGACGGGGGAGGCCGCATGCCCATCGAACTGACCGACGTCGACACGGCCATGGTGGCCATTGGTGACCGGGTGGAGATGACCTTCCGCCGAATGTTCACCGCCGACGGTCTGCACAACTACTTCTGGAAGGCCCGCCCCACAGGGGGCTGACCGGCCGCCGAGAGTCGAGGAGAGCACGAACATGGCATCGCACGGGATCCTGGATCGGGTGGCCATTGTCGGCATGGGGTGCACCCCATTTCGCGAGCACTGGGACAAGTCGCTGGACGATCTGCTCATCGACGCCCATGGACTGGCGCTGGACTCGGCGGGCATCGGCAAGGACGATGTGGACGCCTACTGGTACGGCACGTCGCAGTCGTCGGCTTCGGGCATCTCCCTGGCCACCCCCCTCCGCCTGGACAACCGTCCCGTCACTCGGGTGGAGAACTATTGCGTCACTGGGTCCGAGGCCCTGCGTCAGGCTTGTTACGCCGTGGCCTCCGGTGCCTACGACGTTGCTGTGGCTATCGGTGGCGAGAAGGTCAAGGACAGTGGCTACCAGGGTCTCAACGCCTTTCCCATCCCCACCGATGGGACCAACCGCACCCTGACCGCGGCGGCCATGTTCAGCCTGATGTTGCCGGCCTATGCCGAGCGGTACGGCGTGGATGAGGAGCGACTGCGGTACGTGGTGGCGAAGATCGCCGAGAAGAACCACTTCAACGGGGCGCGCAATGACCTGGCCCAGTTCCGACGCGAGATGTCGGCTGAGGCCATCTGCGACATGGCTGCCGTGGCCGGACGGCTGTCGGTCTTTGACTGTGCCGGCGTGGCCGACGGTGCCGCGGCGGCCGTCGTGGTTGCCGCTGACCGGGCTACCGACTACACCGACGCTCCGCTCTACGTGAAGGCTCTGTCGCTGGTGGCCGGCGATGGTTCAGGCCTCGTGGACCCGGCATTCGACTTCACCACGCTGCCCGAATGCGCCGCCGCTGCCACCGATGCCTACACCCAGGCTGGGATCACCGACCCTCGGACCGAGCTGGCCATGGCCGAGGTACATGACTGCTTCACCCCGACCGAGCTTGTCCTCATGGAGGACCTCGGATTTAGCGGTCGGGGCGAGGGCTGGAGCGACGTTCTGGAAGGACGGTTTGCCATCGATGGGGACATGCCTGTCAACACCGACGGTGGGCTAAAGAGCTTCGGCCATCCCGTGGGCGCCAGCGGTCTGCGCATGCACTACGAGGCATGGCTCCAGCTTCGCGGCGAGGCGCCGGCCGAGCGCAGCGTGGCCACGTTGGACACCCGTAGCCGTGCCCTGGTGCACAACCTCGGTGGCTATCCGGGTGAGATGGTGTCCTTCGTCGGTATCTGGGGTACCGAGAAGGGTTAGGGCGATAGGGCCAGCCAGGCGTCGAGGACTGCCTCATCGCCGAATACCTCGAGGGTGGGCTGACGGCGGCCCCACACCAGCAGGGCGAGGTCTGAGGCACTACCCCTCGCCGCGGCGTCCCCCTTGGCGTGCTCGTGGCTGACTACCAGACGGTCGTCCTGGGCTGACAGGAGCCATTCACCGTCACCGTCGGTGCGGTGCAGGTGCAGTGTCGACGTTGGGAAGTCGGTGACCGGGCCACGCATGTGGTGGCGCCACGCCACATCCAAGATCTCGGCGACCCCGTCGTGGGCCAGTTCGGCGTCGATCGGCTGGGGTTCACCAACGGCGTTCTCCGCATCCCAACGGTGGACAGCATTCTCGTGGGCCATGCGACGGACCACCCACGCCACCTTCCGGCCCTCTGGTTCACACCAGTTCCAGCACGGAGCCTCTGGATCGGAACTGGCTAGCAGGGCAACCAGCTTGCTGAGTCGATCGGCGGCCGTCGAATCGTCATCTCCGGGGCGGGTCAATTTGTCCGACGAGGCGGCCTCCACCTGAGTTGCCATGAACAACCAGACACCGGCCATGTGGGAAACCAGACCATCAGCGTCCCAGTCCGGGCAGTGTTCAATGCGGGCGGTGGGGTTCCGGCCGGCAACGGCTAGCAGGGCGTGTCCTTCGCGTTCGACAGCGGTCAGCAGGGTGTCAAGGTCCATGGTCGGAGTCTCGCTCACCGAGCTGACCTATTCCTTGTTGGGTTCCGCACCGGGATCGGCGGGGTCTTCGTTGGGGGCCTCAGCGCCCGGTGGGAGGCGCTGGTCCTGATCGCGCAGGAAGGCTTCCAACTCTGCGGCCAGATCGTCGCCGCGGGGCATCAGGTCCTCGATCTGGTCTAGCTGGGATTCGAGGCGGCGCACGTGGGCGGTCACCTCGGCATCGCCGGCCACCGCCTCGTCCACCCGCGACTGCCACTCGCTGGCTGGGCCATCCAGATCGGCGAACTCCGTGTCCACCCCACTGACCTGCTCCAAGCGTCGCAGGAGGGACCGGGTTGCCTTCGGGTTGGGGGAGTCGGGCAGGTAGTAAGGCACTGACACCCGCAACGAGATCACCGGCATGCCGGCTCGGTCCAGCGTGTCGGTCAGCACCCCAACCACACCAGTCGGCCCTTGGTAGGACGGCCGGTCCAGGCCGAGTCGGTCGGCCAGGTCGCGGTTGGCACTGCTGGCCGTCACGGCGGGTGGCCGGGTATGGGGGGACATCCCGCTCATCGATCCGAGGGTTACCACCAGTTGCGACCCAGTGCGGGTCGCCGCGGTCCGTAGGGCCTCGGCGAAGGTTCGCCAGCGAAGGTGGGGTTCCACGCCGGTCACCACCACTAGGTCGCGTTGGCCGTCGGGGGTGCGGATGGCCAGTACCCGGTTGGATGGCCAGTGGACTTGCCGTTCTCCGCCGCTGTTGAATTTGACTATCGGCCGTTCCTGAGTGAAGTCGAAGAAGGTCTCTGGGTCTACGTCTCCCACTTCGGTGCTGTCAAGGCGCTCTGCTAGCCATTCCACGGCCGAGGTAGCCGATCCCGCCGCGTCGAATAGCCCCCTGAAGGCCACGACGAGGATTGGTCGGTCCAGTTGTTCGGCGAGCAGTGCGTCGGCCGTCCAGCGCAGTTCATCCACGGCGACAGGTTCGCAGATGGGACGCTGGAACCGGGGATCCAGTGAGTTCGCTCCCTGGAGGTCGTGGGAGTATCCGGAGATGAAGCCGGCCGACGACCTCCACCCTCCTTACCGGTGGCTACTTCTCAGCGGGGTTTGCAGCGTTTACTTCACTTTTGGGTTATTGGTTATGTCGATTCCCCCGCTAGTCAGCGAGATCAGAGCCGACCTCGGACTGAGCCGCAGCGCCATGGGTCTAGCTATTGGCGCTTGGCCACTTATCTACATTCTGAGTTCCCCCGCCTGCGGACACCTGCTGGATCGCCTCGGCGTACGTCGAGGCATCGCGCTGGGGTCCCTTGTAATGGCGGCCAGTGGGTTCTTGCGTGCCTTTGCTGGAGGGTTGGGATCGTTCTGGTTAGCTATCGCGCTCTTTGGCCTCGGTGGACCACTCGTATCGGCTGGTGCTCCGAAAGTCGTTGGCCTCTGGTTTGTTGAAGAGCGAGAGCGACGTCTGGCTATTGGGGTCTACAGCGCTGTGCCGGCTATCGGGGGTATGGCTGCTTTAGTCCTGTCCAACTCAGTTCTTATGCCTCTCACTCGGTCTTGGCGAACGACAATTGTGATCGAGACGGTGATGGTTGTATTGGCCCTAGTGGTTTGGTTGGTGATCTCAGGCCGCGGGCCGGAGCCACCACCGAGCGATCGGCCGGCCACCACGGAATCCAACAGTCCACGGTTTCTGCTGGCTAGTTCGGAGTTCCGGATCATTCTCCTACTAGGGGTCGGCGCATTTTTTATCTTCCATGGCCTAGCAGGTTGGATGCCTGAGGCCTTGCGGGAACACAGTGGGTTCTCGTCTATGGCAGCGGCTAACTGGGTTGCCCTGGGAGCATTCGTAGGAGTGGTTTGTGTGTTGTTTCTGCCGAGCCGGACAGAGCGGCAGAAACTTGCGACAACCATGGCCGTTGTTTTGGCACTACTCGCCGTGGCGGTCCTAGCCGTGGTGTGGTTACCCACCTGGTTGGTTCCCATCCCGGTGGCTATTGCCGGGGGGCGATCTGTCCTACTGCCCCTCATCCATGTAGCCCTGCTGGAATCAGAGCCCGTTGGGCCGAACAACACCGGGCTCGCCTCCGGTCTGTGGTTTGGGACAGCTGAGATAGGGGGGGTCGCCGGGCCGCTTGTGGTGGGCTGGGTAGCCGACACTTCCGCTGGTTTCGCGGGGGCCTTTGTCGTTATAGCTGCGGTGTCTGTAGCCATGCTCCTTCCGATTACCCGGCTCCACCGGTTCACCAGAGGAGGGGTAGGTTCAGTTACGCCCTGACCGCAGGTCGGGACTGGCGGCGGCCGCACCCAGGAGCACGATGACCACTGACGAAACAGCGGCCGACTCGACAGCCGCCTACGCTGGATTCGCCGGCGAGGTCGGACGGATCATGTCGACCTCAACCCCGGCTTGGCCGCGCCCGCCTGTCCCTCCCACCGGGGCACCCAACGTCCTCGTCGTGCTGGTCGACGATTTGGGGTACAGCGACGTGGGTTGCTTCGGATCTGAGATCGATACGCCCAACGTCGACCGTCTGGCCGCCGAGGGCCTTCGCTACACCAACTTTCACGTCAATCCAATGTGCTCACCGACCAGGGCGTCCCTGCTGACCGGGTTGAACCACCATCTGGCCGGGGTGGGCACCATCTGTCACATGGAGCCTGGCTTCCCCGGCTACGCGGCATCGATCCGTTCCGACGCGGTGACCATGGGGGAGGTGCTGCGAGGCGCCGGATGGTCCAGCCTCATGGTCGGTAAGTGGCACCTGTGCCCGGACAGCGCTCTGACCGAGGCTGGTCCAAAGGACGGCTGGCCGCTGCAGACGGGGTTCGACCGTTTCTACGGGATCCTCGACGGGTTCACCAACTTTCACCAGCCGCACCGCCTCTACGAGGACAACCATGCGTTGGACATTGACGAGTATCCCGACGGCTACTACTTCACTGACGATCTGACCGATCGGGCGCTCGGCATGGTCCGTGAGGTACGCGATGGGCATCCCACGAAGCCGTGGTTCCTGTACTTCTCCCATGGTGCCGTCCACGCCCCGTTGCAGGCCCGGCCTACCGATCTGGAGAAGTACCGGGGCCGGTACGAAGCCGGGTGGGACGAGGTGCGGCGCCTCCGCTTCGAACGCCAGAAGGCATTGGGCATCTTCGACGACGACGTGGTGCTGCCACCCCGCAACACCGAAGAGAACTACGCCGTGCGGGCATGGGACGAACTGACGGTCGCCGAGAAGGAGGTCTTCGCCCGGTATCAGGAGGTGTTCGCCGCCATGGTCGACAACGTCGACCAGAACCTCGGTCGCCTTCGCGACGGGCTGGAGGCCATGGGCGAGTGGGACAACACCGTGGTCGTATTCACCTCGGACAACGGCGGGAGCCGGGAGGGCCTGGACAACGGCACCTCGGCCTACCTCCGGACGCTCATTGGCCAGGTCCGGGAAAACCCGTTGGATTCGATGGAGCTAGACCACTCCCGCATGGACCTGCTAGGCGGCCCGCAGACCCTGGCCCACTACCCGTCAGGGTGGGCCATGGTGTCGGGCACCCCGTTCCGGCTCTACAAGATCAACACCCACCAGGGCGGCCACCAGGTGCCGTTCATCGTGTCCAAGGGGCAGGGCCTCGATGACGGCGGGGGGATTCGCCGCCAGTACCAGCACGTCACCGACCTGCTTCCCACCGTGCTGGACCTCGTCGGGGTGGACATGCCCACCACGAAGCACGGGGTAACCGTCCCTCCGCCCGCCGGTGCCAGCTTCGCCCCGTCACTCGGCGACGCCGGGGCCGACAGCACCCACCCCGAGCAGTACTACGAGCAGATGGGCCACCGAGGCTTCTACCGCGACGGCTGGTCGGCAGTGACCTGCCGCCAGCCCCGGACGCCATTCTCCACCGAGGAGTGGGAACTCCACCACCTGGCCGTCGATCCCACCGAGTCCCGGGACCTGGCTGGCGAGCATCCCGAGCGGCTGGCCGATCTGGTCGACGCCTGGGAGCAGGCGGCCTGGGCTAACCAGGTGTTCCCGCTGGACGAGGGCAACAACGTCAAGAACCTGCTGCGGCCCCCGTGGGGTGATGACACGGTGGTCGACACCACGTTCCGGCCCGGGGCCCCCACCTCCGAGCGCTACCGGTCGCTGGCCCTCATCAACTTCAGGTCGTTCGAGGTGGAGGTGGCGCTGAAGTTCGCGGCCGGCGACAGGGGCACGCTGGTGGCCCACGGCGACCAGGGCGGGGGCTACGCCCTCCACGTGGTCGACGACCGGCTCTCGCTGGCCTGGAACGGATACGGCTCGATGACCGAGGTCGACGGCGGGGTATTGCCCGACGGGGCGACCTCGGTGGTACTCGCCGCCGAGGCGGTGGGCGACCTGCGACTCCACGTCGAACTCCGGGTTGACGGTGAGGTGGTGGGGGGTGCCCGGGACCTTCCCGTACTGATGGCCATGGCCCCCTTCCAGGGCATCGACGTGGGCATCGACCGGAAGTCGCCGGTGTCGTGGGCCATCAGTGAGCGCTTCGGTACCTTCCCGTGGACCGGCACGCTCTACGGCGTGACCTACCGTCCAGGGGAACCGGCGCCCGATGCTGGTGTCCGCTGGCTGGAGGTCTTGCGCGAGGCCGGCACGAAGTTCGAATGAGCCCGGCGTCGCCGGGAGGAGGGTCGGCCGATGGCTATTGATCTCCGGGATCTGGTGGAACCGACGCGCACCGCCTTGTGCGTCGTTGAGTGTCAGAACGGCGTAGTCGGTGAGGCATCCAGCATGCCTGCGTTAGCTGACGCCGTGGCAGCGGCTGACCTGCTGCCCCGGTTGGGGGACCTGGCGGGAGCCGCACGTTCAGCCGGAGTACGGGTCGTGCACTGCACGTTCAACGTCCACCCCGACCTGTGGGGCGGCAACCGCAACTCCCGCCTGTTTGTCGCTGGCCGACGGTCGGCAGTCCAGCAGTACGCGAACACCGATGCCACCGAACCGGCAGACGAGATCGGCTTCGTGGAGGGTGCCGACGTCGTCGTGCCCCGCTTTCACGGACTGTCGCCGGTGGCCGGGACCGAGCTGGCACCCATGCTGCGCAACGAGGGTGTGACGACGGTGGTGGTTGCCGGGGTGAGCCTCAACGTGGCTATCCCCAACACGGTGTTCGACCTGGTCAACGGGGGTTTCCAGGTAGTGGTCCCTACTGACGGGTCCGTATCCACCGTCGCCGGGTACGGCGAGCAGGTGCTGGAACACACGTTGGCCTATGTGGCCACGTTGGCCGACGTAGCCACCCTCGTCGAGGCGTGGTCCCAGATGAGTCGGGAAGTGACCGGCTAGCCGGACCGGCGGGTCCGCAGGCCCACCGCTAGCGAGAGCAGGATCCCGATCAGCACGCCCCGCTCGACGTGCGGCTCCATTGTGAGGGTCACGACGAAGGTGGTCCACGCTACGAGCGCGTCGGTTGGTGACCGGCGGACAATGGAAACCAGTGCGACCGGTCGGACGAGCCCAACCACCGCGGCGACAACCACCCCGCCCAGGGTGGCCCGGGGGAGAGGGGCCAGGACGTCGGCGAACGGGAGGAAGGCCAGGACGGCCGCCCCGGTGACCAGTCCCGACCACCTGGTTTGGGCGCCGGCCAGGCGGTTCAACGAGGACCGGCTGAACGAGCCACCCACCGGAAAGGCCCCGGAGACCGAGGCGGCCATGTTGGCCATCCCCTGACTCACGAACTCCCGGTCGGCACTCCAGCGCTGCCGGTCCTCATCGGCAAACATCCGAGCAATGGACGCCGGTTCGGCGAAGCCCACCAGGGCTATAAGCACACCTCCCACCAGCAGCGATCCGGTGGAGCCCCATGGGAGGTCGAGCGACAGGTCGGGAAGGCCGGTGTGTACCTCGCCGACCACTGGCCCGCCATAGTCGGCGATCCGGCTGACCACCACCCCGCCGACCACGGCCAGCAGCGCTCCCGGGAACAGGCGGTGTACGACACGGCGCCCGGCCAGGACCAGCAGCACTGTGACCGCAGCGATGCCCACCGACGCGATCTCCCAATGGTCCACGTGGCCCAGTGACCAGGCGGCCCGTGACAGGACGCCGTCCCCCTCGGCGGCGGCCACGCCGAGGGCCTTGGGAAGCTGTGAAGCCAGGATCAGGATGGCTGCCGCCGACGTGAAGCCGGTGACGACGGGGTCGCGCATGAGGTAGGTGACCACTCCGAGGCGCAACACCCCGAGTAGCAGGCGGGTGCCTCCCACGATCATGGCCAGGAGGGCGGCCATGGCCACGTAGTCCGGGGTGCCGACATCGGCTGAACCAGCCGCCAGTACGCCGAACGTCAGCAAGCTCGTCAGGGCCACAGGCCCGGTCTGCAGGTAGGGCGACGAGGCGAAGAGTGCGGCAAGGATGGGCGGTAGGGCCGAGGCGAACAGGCCGAGGTGCGATGGGAGGCCGGCCAACTCCGCGTAGGCCATGGACTGTGGGACCAGCACCATGGCCACGCTCAGACCTGCCAGTAGGTCCGCTGGAACCGGCCGTGATGGCGGTTCGGTCCATGGATCAGGCGGTGAGTCGGGCGTTGAGTCAGCCGGACGGTCGGTGGTCTGGTCGTCGGCCATGACCCCGACCCTAGGATCGTCGGGTGGTCGGCGGGGGATTGGAACAGCGAATGGCCGGTCCCCATCGTGACGACCTGCCCGTCGACGGGGTGCCGATCCGCTCGGCGGCCACCGTGGTGCTCCTCGACGACCGGCCCGACCTACACGTCCTGGCCCTTCGTCGAACCGACGACTCCACATTCGTGGCCGGCCACACGCTGTTCCCGGGCGGCGCCGTCGATGACGGTGACCGGGATCCCCGTTGGGTCGACCTTTCCTCAGGTGAGGTCGGTGACCTGCCGGGCATGGACGATCCCCGCTCGTATCGGATCGCCGCGGTGCGAGAGACCATCGAGGAGGTCGGGATGACCGTGGGGATCGGTGACCCGAAGGTGGCCGCCGATCTGGTGTCCCGGCGACGCGATCTGGAGTCAGGTGCCGTGTCGCTGGCCGACCTCGTGGCGGCCGCCGGGGTCCGGGTGGACCTGTCGGACCTGTGGCCGGTGGCCCGCTGGGTGACCCCCATGCCCAGCGTCAAGCGGTACGACACGGCCTTCTTCGTGGCCCGGGCACCGGTCGGGGCCGAGCCGGTTGTGGACGGTCGCGAGGCGGTGCATGCCGAGTGGTGCCGCCCGACAGACGCGCTGGCCCGTTGGGAGGCTGGTGAGCTCACGATGATCAGTCCGACCATCGCCATGTTCCAGCGGTTGGCCTCCCACCGGACGGTCGACGAGGTATTGGATGCGGCCACCAGCGACGCTCCGGCCCTACACGTTCGGATCCTCGACGAAACCACCACCCCAGTCCGGTTCGCAGGCGACGAGGGGTATGACGCCCCCGGTACCCGCCCGGCACTCGGCTGGGTCTGGTTGCCGGCCGGTTCCCGATAGGTGGGCCCCTCGGATCGACGGGCGCCATAGCCTGATTCCATGGCTGCACCCAAGTACGTCCCCCAGCCGGCAGTCCGACCCACTGGTCGTGCCTACACGGGCCCACGGCGCCGGCTTGGTTCGTGGCACGCCGACCGACCCGGTGAGGTGGTGGGTGGTCAGCCGCGAGGCGACCGTCTGGGCAACCAGGGTCCCGATCAGGGTTATGCGCTCCGCCTCGCTCGCGTTTTCATGACCCGCCTCCAGCTCGGTGCTGGCGAACACGTTGCCGACGTGGTGGCCGGTTGTGTCGGCGTGGCCCTGAAGCGGGCGGCTCTGTTCGGGCGTGCCCCGATGGTCGGCGACCTCGAGTTGGCCTTTTCGATCTTCGGGTTTCTTGACGAGCCGCCGACCGGCGACCGACTGGATAACCGTCGCCGGCTGTTCGCCGAGGCGTCCCACCACCACCACTACGCCGAGGTACGTCGGATTGCCGACCTGGTGCCCGAGGGCGTGTTGTCGCTGGGTTCGGTCGCCGCCCGCGATGCCTTCACCATCTGATCCGATCCGGCCGGATCCCACCCGGCCCGATCGCACCCGGGTCCTGGACTCGGTTCTTCCAATTGCCCTGTTCATCGGGCTAGAACGCGCCTGGGGGCTAGCCGCGGGCGTAGCTGGAGCCACCCTGTGGAGCCTCAAGGCCGTGGTAGGTCGGCGGCGGCGGGGCGAGGCGGTCGGCCGCTACCTCCCGATCCTCGTGGCCTACCTGGTGGTGCGGGCCGTCATCGGCATCGTCACCGATTCCGAGGCCGTCTACTTCGGCATTGGCATCGGTACCAAGGCAGCTATAGGGGCGGCCCTAATCGGCACCGTGGTGGCCGGACGCCCCTTCCTGGCCCGTTACGCCCACCTCGCAGTTCCATTCGACCGGGCCACCCGGGATCACCCTCGGTACGTCCGGGTCATGGGCCACCTCACCGTTGGCCTGGGCCTCTACCAGTTCCTGACCTCGGCGTGGGACATCTGGCTGTTCAACCAGACCTCGGCCAGCGGCTACTTGTTGATCCGTTTCCTGGTGGGTTGGCCCGCCGGGACGCTGGCCAGCCTGGTGGCCTTTGCGTGGGCAGACCGGGCCCTGCGGAGGGTCCCCAACTTCCCAGGGATCCTGGACCTCCTAGTCCCGCCAGGAGGCGTTTCGCCGAAAGACGATCCAGAAGGCGACGACCGGGACTGACCGGAAGGTGTCGGCTCAGGCTGGGACCAGTTCCAGGTGGACTTCGCGAAGCCCGTGGACGAACGAGTTGGGCATCTCCACCGGCGTGGTCCCCGGGGCGAGGCGGACCTCGGCCACCCGGGCCACGAACTCCTCGAAGAACGAACGAATCTCTAGGCGAGCCAGGGCCGCCCCGAGGCAGAAGTGGGTGCCGAAGCCGAAGGCGATGTGGTGGTTCGGGTGCCGGGTCACGTCGAATGACTCGGGGTCGTCGAAGTGGGAGGGGTCCCGATTGGCCGACGAGTACATGAGGACCAGCTGGTCGCCAGTGCGAATCGTGTGGCCGTGCATCTTGACGTCTGTGGTGGCTACCCGGCACATGTTGTGGATGGGTGTCACCCAGCGTATGAACTCCTCGACGGCCACGGTCAGGTCCGCGCCGTCTCGCAACAGCGCCCACTGGTCGGGTCGACCCGCCAACTCCACCAGCGTGCGGGCGATGACCGTTCGGGTGGTCTCCGCGCCCCCGTCCAGTAGCAGCAGGCTGTCCGAGATGATTTCGTCGAGGCCGAAGGCGTGACCGCTCATGGCGTCAGGCCCTTGGCGTTCCCGCTCGATCCAGACCGACATCATGTCGTCCATCGGGCAGCCCTCGACCACCATCGGCTGCTTGGACTCGTAGAGTTCGGCGCACGCACCAGCGAACTCGATGGCGGCAGCCACGCCGTCGTGGTCGTGGTAACGGGGGCCGCCCCCAAGGGCGATGGTCCGCTCGGACCACTCCTGGAGCATGGGCCACATGTCGTGGCCGAAGCCCAGCAACAGGCCGATCATCTGCGCGGGTAACGGAGCGGCTAGTTCCCCGACGGCCTCCACTGCGCACGTCCCGTCAGGTTGCGGGGTGGACAGGGCGTCGTCGACCAACGCGGTGACAGTGTCGCGCACGTGGTCCTCCCAGCGACCCACGGCCCGGGGGGTGAACCGCCGTGACACCACGTTGCGGCGCAGCACGTGGTGGGGGTCGTCCAACCCGATGATCGACCGGTCAGCTGGGATGTTGGGTCGATAGCCGCGGCGGCCTTCGCCGACATTGGAAAAGGTGACCTTGTCCTTCTCGATGGCAACGATGTCGTCATAGCGGGACACGCCCCACAGGTCGTTGACCTCGTCGCGGTGGAGAGGGTCCTCGTTGCGAAGGCGGGCGTAGACGGGGTACGGGTCCGAGACGTAGAAGTCGCCGTCCAGCAGGTCGATACCCATGGCTGGACCCTACGGTCGGGTCAGAGGTGGCCCGAAGTCGGGACGCCCGGCGACGAGGCATCGGGGGTAGGGGTGCGAGCGGTACGGACGGTCGATGGGGTGTTTGACGTGGTGGAGGTTCCCGAGCCCGACGGCGACGGCGTGCTGGTGGAGGTGGCCTCGGCGGGCATCTGCGGGTCGGACCTGCACATGGAGGGATTCGGGCTGCCCACCACGTTCGGCCATGAGGTGGGGGGCCGGACCGCGGATGGCACAACGGTGGCCGTGCGCCCCACTCGGACGTGTGGTAGCTGTGACCGCTGTCTGGTCGGCGAGGTCCAGCAGTGTCGGGATATGGCCCTATACGGCCTGGCCATGGACGGGGGGATGGCCGACCGCCTGCTCGTCGACCCGACTTGTGTGCTGGACCTACCAGACGGCCTGTCAGCGGCCGACGCCTGCCTGGTCGAACCGGTGGCCGTTTCAGTGCACGCGGTTGCTAGCGCTGGCGTGGAGTCCGGTCATCGGGTGCTGGTCGTCGGTGGAGGGACCATCGGCCTGACCGCGGTGGCCGTTGCGCGGTCGGTGGGCGCCGATGTGGACATGTCGGCGCGGCACGCCCATCAGGTTGAGGCCGCTGAGCGACTGGGAGCTGGGGCGTCGCCATCGGGGGAGTACGACGTAGTGGTGGAGGCCGCGGGTACCGAGAGCGCCCTTGTCTTAGCGATCGACCACGCCCGTCCGGGGGGCACCGTGTCGTTGCCCGGTGTCTATTGGGACGGCTTGGCGCTTCCTAACGTGATGACGATGTTCCTGAAGGAGGTGCGATTGGTGCCGTCGTCCATGTACGGCTGCACACGTGGAGTGCACGTCCAGGGTGTCGGCCCGATAGACCAGGACGCCGACCCAGCCGGTGAGCTTCACGCGGCGGCCCGGTTGCTGGCCGACGAACCGGAGTTGGCCGCCGCGGTGGTGACCCATCGGTTCGGGCTGGACGAGGCTGCCGAGGCGTTCCGCGTAGCCGCTTGCCGGTCCGCTGGGGCCATCAAGGTGGTGCTCGAGCCCTAGGGCAAGTCAGATGTCCCATGTACCCCAACGCGTTGAACGCGGAACGAGAAATTGAGTCCAGTGGCCATTAAAACGGCTCGGCCTAAGCGGAAGCCGGGCCGCCTGGGAGCACTGATCTTTCTCACCCTGCTCGCCGTCATTGTGTTGCCGACGGCAGCACAAGCCCATGACCCCCTCTTCCTCGAAGATCAACATGACGAGCCTGTGGATGGACCGTTGCTACCCGATGCCCGGATTTCTTTTGCTCTCTACGGGACCTTGCCTGCGCCCCAGGACCAAAGAGGGTTCCAGTTCGAGATTCCTCCGGGTGAGCGCCTGAACCTCTCATTGCTCGTACCTGATCTAGAACCGGAGAACGCCCTTCCCCGCGAGTCTCTTCCATCGCTGGTGCTCACGCGCCCGAACGAAACGGTCCTAGTCCTCGAACCGAGCATTCGGGAGCAGTTTGCAGAGCCCTATAGCAGGACCAACTACGTCCGGCTACTCGATCACAGCGAGGTTGGAAGCGAAGGGACCTACCAGGTCCGCATTACCGGAGCCAAGCCATCAAGATTCACTGTCTCCATCGGGTACATCGAAGCGTTCGGAACGCCGGTCGGCAACATGGCTAATCGGAGCTCAGGCACCGGAGCTCTGACCCAGTGGTACACAACTCCCCCTCCACCAGATCAAAATGCCGTCGAGTCGTCAGTCGTGGAACAACAGAAGTCCACAATCGAGACCATGCCTTCATCCACAACTTCATCTGTGGCAAGCACGGTTTCCTCGGAGGAGACCGGCGATCGGGATCGCAATCCACTGCTCGTAGTCGGCGGGCTAGTGGCGCTGGTTGTCATAGCACTCATTCCGCTAGTCCGACTCAGGTAACGCAGCGGTTTTCTTGTACGCCCCCTAGGACGAGAGACCAATCCCATAAAGCCCCCGACACAACGAGGGACAGCCCCCCGCCGGCAGGGGCGGGCGTGGGTCTCACTCATGATGCGTCCCTACTCGAGCTCGACCTGGACCATGACCAGCGTTGGAGCGGCCTTGATGAGGCTCGCTTCGATCGGCACCTTGTTCTGGTCGAGCTTGATGCCGTAGACCTTGGCGTCGCGGGGTAGGGCGCACAGGTAGCGGCTCACATGTTCGCGAAGTTCGTCAGTGTCGCCGTCCCAGAGGCGAGCCGTTCCGTTCACCGTCTTCCTTGCGATCTCGATGGAGACTGGCACGTCGCCTTCACGGAAGTTCTTCCACCAGTTCGTGCTGTGGTTTGACAGGAACCACACGGTTTGGTCGTCCCTGACGTAGCTGAGTGGTGTGACAAACTCGCGGCCGCTCGTGCGGCCGCGAAAGCGCAGCAGAGCGATGGTTCTGCTCGCTATGCGGTGAAGCGGCGAGCGAAGAACGGTCTTCATGACGGGGTTGAGAACTCGGTAGAGCCCGTGCTCGATGGTGGTGGCAACGCTCATTTCATGTTCTCCGATGGTTTGCATGTCTGGTGCTGGTCGTTACCTACGGCTGTCGTCCCAACCGATGATCCGCTTGGCGAGTGCAAAGCCAGGGGTAAGAAGGCGCCCGGTGGGTACGCGCGTGAGCTTGCGGCCGATGATCCCGTCGAACGCCGTCAGGTGAGATCTGGATTTTATCTATTTGGGTGCGCCCCCTGGGGCAAGGAACACTTCCAACACTCCACCTCCGTCTCCTTGATGGAACGGATACCGATCCACCACGGAGGGACACCTAAGGGCTTCGGTGTCGCCCCCGCCCCCTCAGGGCAGGGGTGACGCAGTCAGATTCCTATCTCGGCGAATGGGACCACTTCGGTGCCCAGGGGATCGATGTCGCCCTCGGCCAGGAAGAAACGGAAGAACAGGGTGCCAGAAGCCCGACCCTCAGTGTCGATCCAGTTGGGGATGCCGGGGTCGGCGTGGGCTACGACCATACGGAACGAGCCGTCGGCTTCGAGGGTAGTGGTGGCCCTATTTCTACTGACCGGCCGATTCATGTAGTCAAGGGTCTGTTGGAACCGGTTCCAGGCGCAAACGCTGGCGAAAACACACTTGGGGCCTTTAAAGAGAATGGGGTGGGCCCATCACCTTTTACATCCTGTATTGGAAGGGGTGGTAACAACTGCCTTTACATTACAGTTTGAATGGGAATGCTTCCACCACTTTGATA